>NZ_JBFAZW010000069.1:0-63369 GCF_040682015.1 Dactylosporangium sp. NPDC051485 | reverse complement strand
GCGTCCGGGCGCGCCCGCGCGGGCCGTCGCACACCAACGCCACCGCCGCCGTCACACCGGCCCGCCAGTGCGGCAACACGTCGAACAATCCGCCGTCATCCGCGCTCACCGGCAGCGTATCGCAGCCGGTTCTTGCATCTGCCACATCCGGCCGGCTGCCAATTCCGCCGAAGCCCGAGAAAGGTCACGCACCATCCCAACGCGCCACCGGCGGAGCAATTCAGCGAATACGCACTCATCGACAGTGCAGAGCGCCAAGCCACCGAACTGCCAGCCACTCGCCGTCACGATCACCTCCACGCTGGCCAGAGGCGGCGGGTGGTGGTTCTGCCGTCCCATCGGTAGTGGGTGCGGGCGCAGCGGCTGCGAGGTAGTGGTAGAAGTCGACGATGGAGGCGCGGCGGTCGGTGTGGCGGCGGAGTTTGCCGACGTCGTTCATCCATGCCTGGTTGGCCTCCACGACCCAGCGCCAGCCGGTCTGGATCGGGGCGGGTTTCCCACGCCGGGCAATCCGTCCGCGCCAGCCACGTCGCGAGCAGGTCCCGGGTTGGTGCGGAGCCGTAACCGGCGTCGAGGTGGACGGCGACCCGGTCGGGCCAGCGGTCGCCGAGTTGCGCGTCAACGGCGTCCAGGGCCGGGCCGAGCAGGGGCGCGTCGCACCGGTTCGCGCCGGCCCCGATGATCACCGGCGGATCGTGGCATCCGAACAGCCCGGCACCGCCACCCGCCCATACCCGCCACCATCACACAACGCCTTGAAGACCTGGAAGAACACCACCCGATCCGGAACCCGCCGACAGTGACAACCAAGCGGATGCGTCGGGCCGGACTCACCCCGAACGGGTAGCAACACAGCGAACTGCCCCCAGACCGCCTCCTGCAACCACAATGCAATCGCGGGCACGGAGCGTAGACAACTCCCACGCTCGGCCGGGGCCGTGCCCACTTCCGTCATCTATGCCCGAAACACCCCGAGTCCACCCTATTGACGGTCACCATTGTCTAACGTATACCCTAACTAATAATAAGTCCGAAAATTCCGGCTTACGCCGCCCGGCCAGGCATAAATCCGACATGTCGTGGCGCGCCAGCGCCCGACATGTCGGGAATCGGGGAATCTTGCGTCGGCCGCGCGGTCAGCCGTGCATGACGCGCCAGCGGGCCAGGTTGTGCCGGGCGTCGACCAGGGCGTCGTGCCGGCCCTCGGCCACGGGCAGGGGCGGGCGGCCGGCGTCGTCCCACAGCTGGCGGAGATCCTTGGTGAAGCGCGGGATCTCCCGGGGCAGCGCCGTCATCGAGCCCCACAGCTGCGCCAGGGCGACGTGGTCGTAGGCGGCGTACCAGGCCCACAGCTCCAGCTCGTCCGCCTCCCCCGAGCGCAGCGGCTCGGTCAGGAAGTCCAGCAGCTGCTCGCGGATGCGCTCGCGCGAGCGCCACGACTTGTCGGCCGGGGACGGGAGCTTGTCGAGCACGTTGCGGCGCACCCACGGGACCGCGCGGGAGTCGTCGAACTCGGTGGACACCGCGTAGTACTCGCGGCCGCGCTCGTCGACCACGCCGATCGAGACCAGATCGATGATCCGGCCGTCCTCGATGAACTCGCAGTCGTAGAAGTACCGATACCCCGACACCACCCCCATCCTGCCCCATGGCGGCTAAGCCGATCACAGCGAGGCGGCCGGCTCCGTGCAGAGCACCGCCAGGCGGGTCGCGCGGGGTGCCGCCATCCACGTGGATGCGGGCCGGCACCCATGTGCCGACGAATTGTCCACCGTTGATCTCGGCCGACCATGCTCCGCGGCTGCGCGGAATGCACGGACCCGGATTGCACCGCCGGCTTCGGCACGGCGTCGTGCGGACGTGTCCGGGCGGCGGGGGCGGCCACGGAGGCATTCTGCGTCGTCACGCTGCGCGCTGCCGGGAAATCGGGCAATACGCGACCGGGCCGTGGATGCTCGCACCATCCGACGGCCCGGTCGCGCCCCTTGCCATGCCCCCCGCCCCCCAGCGGTTTGCGTGGTGGCACTAGCCTGCCTGCGGACTCATGAACGGCGCTGTCGGTGAGCCGATGCGGGGGATGTACAGACTCCGACACGCACGTCATGATCTGGTAGAAGTTCCGTACTGTCTCCGTGATCACCTAACGTGATCACAAGTCCGATCAACGCTGAACCGGGAGGGGTTTGACCGTGGAGGGTCGGCTGCCAGATCCCGGCGACGCACTGACCGGTGTGGAAATGTTCAGTGGTCTGGAACCCGATGTGCGTCAGCGGGTCATCCAGGCGGCGGTGCCACGGACATACCGCAAAGGCCAGCTGCTGTTCGTCGAAAACGATCCGGGCGAGTCGCTCATCGTGCTCAAGCGCGGTGCGGTGATGGTGTTCCGGACCGCACCGACTGGCGAACGTGCGGTGCTGTCGGTCATCCGGCCGCCGGACACGATCGGCGAGGTGTCGCTGCTCGACGGCGCGGCCCGCTCGGCCTCGGCCGAGGCGATCGAGGACTGCCAGGCGCTGGCCCTGTCCCGCCACGCCTTCATCGAGCTGGTCCATCAGAACCCGCGGATCCTCGACGCCGTCATGCGCTCGCTCGGCCTGCTCATCCGGCGGCTCACCGAGCAGAACGCCGACCACGTCTTCCTGGACCTGCCCGGACGGGTGGCCAAGACGCTGGTCCGGCTGGCCGGCGAGACGACCGCGCCGATGGTGACCATCGAGCTCAACCAGAGCCAGCTCGCCGAGATGGCCGGCGGCTCCAGGCAGAGCGTCAACCAGGCCATCGGCTCGTTCGCCAGCCGCGGGTGGCTGCGCACCGAGGGCCGGCGGATCGTCGTGACGGACCTGAGCGCGCTGCGCCGCCGGGCGGGTATGCCCGAGCGTTGAGGGCAATCTGTCCTTTAGGACAGCGGGAAACGGAAAAAGGACCGACCGGAAATCACCTGGACGGCCGGGGCGCAGGGTGTCGTATCGGACACCTGGTCGCTCCGGCCGCCGCCGTGTGAGGATGAGTTTCTCACGGCACTAGGGAGAGTCGGCGATTTCCAGTCAGTGCGCACGCTGCGGCCGCCAGGCCGGCGACGGCGACCGGTTCTGCGGCGGCTGCGGCGCGGAGCTGAACCCGCCGTGCCCGACCTGCGGGCGCACCCTGGCGCCCGACGCCGTCTTCTGCACCGGCTGCGGCACCCCGCGGGCCGACACCACCGCCGTGCGCAACCTGATCCGGGCCGAGCGGGCCACCGGCCGCGCCCAGGTGCCGGCCATCCCGGCGGCCCGCAGCGAGGACCGGCGGCGCATCAGCGTGCTGTTCGTCGACCTGATCGACTTCACGCCGTACGTGGAGCGGGCCGACCCGGAGCTGGTGCGCGAGCTGCAGAAGAGCTTCTTCTCCACCGCCCGCGAGGTGATCGGGCAGTACGGCGGGGTCGTCGAGAAGTACATCGGCGACGCGGTCATGGCCCTCTTCGGCGCGCCCGTGGCCACCGAGACCGACGCGGTGCGCTGCGTGCGGGCCGGGCTGGAGCTGCAGCGGGTGCTCGCCCGCTACGCCAGCACCGGCGAGGGCGAGCGCGAGCTGCGCTTCCGGGTCGGCGTGGCGACCGGCGAGGCCCTCGTCGACGTGGCCGCGGCCCGCGACGGCGGCCAGGCGATCGTGGCCGGCGACGTGGTCAACACCGCCTCCCGGCTGCAGTCGCTCGCCCCGCCCGGCGGGGTGCTGGTCTGCGGGACCACCTACGCGCTGACCAAGTCCTCGATCCGCTACGAGGCCCAGCCGCCGGCCACGCTGCGCGGGCGCTCCACGCCCACCGAGGTCTGGCTGGCCCTGGCCCCGCTGCGGCGCAACCACCCGGACCGCGAGGCCGGCTCGACGCCGCTGGTCAACCGCACCCACGAGCTGAGCCTGCTGGTCAACGCGCTGCACCGGGGCCTTCGCGAGCGGACTCCGCAGCTGGTGACCGTGCTCGGGCACGCCGGCATCGGCAAGAGCCGGCTGGTGCACGAGCTGTTCCTGCACGCCGAGCGGCTCTTCGACGCGCCGGTGGCCTGGCGCACCGGGCGCTGCCCGCCCTTCGGGGAGAACGTCACGTATGCCGCGCTGGCCGACGTCGTCAAGGCGCAGGCCGGCATCCTGGACACCGACTCCGCGGAGACGACCCGCGAGCGGCTCGACTCGACGCTGGCCGAGATCGTCGTGCCCTCCGAGGCCGAGCGACTGGCCGAGGCGCTGAGCCCACTGGTCGGCCTGCCCGGGCCGAAGCTCGCCCCGGACGAGACCGAGTCGGCCTGGCGCCGGTTCGTCGTGGCGCTGGCCGCCCACCGCCCGACCGTCCTGGTCTTCGAGGACCTGCACTGGGCCGACGAGTCGATGGTCCGGTTCGTGGAGCGGCTGGGCGCCTCGGTGCGCGACGTGCCGCTGCTGCTGCTGTGCACCGCGCGCCCGGAGCTGCTGGAGCGCAACCCGAGCTGGGCCGGGGCGGTGGCCGGCGCGGTGACGATCACGCTGCCGCCGCTGCGCGACACCGAGATCGCCACCATGTACGCCCACCTGCTGGGCGCCGCCACCTTCCCCTCGCAGTCGCTGAGCTCCCTGGTCGAGCTGGCCGACGGCAACCCGCTCTACGCGCTCGAGTACACCCGGATGCTCGCCGAGCAGGGCACCCTGCGCGCCTCCGACGCCCTCGGGCGCAAGCTGCCGATGCCCGACAGCGTGCACGCGGTCATCGCCAACCGGGTCGACCTGCTCGACGCGGCCGACCGGGCGGTGCTGCAGGCGGCCGCGGTGGTCGGGATGAGCTTCTGGCCGGGCGCGGTCGGCGCGGCGATGAGCCGGCCGGCCGACGGGATCGAGCGCTCGCTGCGGCGGCTGGAGCAGCGTGACCTCATCCACGAGCAGGCCGCCTCGACGATGGAGGGGCAGACGGAGTACCGCTTCGGCCACGTCCTGGTGCGCGACGTCTGCTATCAGCGGCTCCCCCGCACCGAGCGGGTCGCCCGGCACGAGCTGACCGCCGAGTGGCTCGACAGCATGGCCGCCGACCGCGACACCGACCTGGCCGAGGTGGTGGCCAACCACCGCTTCACCGCCTACGAGATCGCCCGCTCGCTCGGCCTGGACGCGCCCCGCTACAGCGTGCCGGCCCGCGACGCGATGCACCGGGCGGCCCGCCGGGCCTACGCGCTGCACGCCCTGGAGGCGGCGGCCGCGCACGCCGGCAAGGCCCTGGCGCTGTGCGACGGGGACACCGAACCGCTGGAGCGGCTGCGCATCGAGCAGCTGAGCACGGAGATCGCGTTCTACGCCAACCCGGAGTCGTTCCTGGGCAGCGGCGGCGCCGACCGGCTGGTCGGGCTGGCCGAGCGGCTCTACGCGGCCGGCGACCAGGCCGGCGCGGCCCGGGCCTGGACCGTCCGGGGCCAGGCCGCCTGGCTGCGGGCCGACCGGCTCGACGCGCTGTCCTGCCTCGACCGCGCGGTGGAGCTCTTCGACGAGCTGCCCGACGGGCCGCAGAAGGCCGACGCGTACGCCGAGCTGGGCCGCCTGCACATGCTGAACTTCGAGGTCGACCCGGCGGTCGCGGCGGCCAGCGCGGCGGCGGAGATCGCCGACCGGCTGGGCCTGATCGAGGTGGCCACCGGCGCCCGGATCACCATCGGCACCGCGCTGTTCCAGGCCGGCGACCGCTCCGGGCTGGTCGAGCTGCAGTCCGCGCTGGAGGTCAGCCGGGAGCGGAGGCTGCTCTCGGAGCACCGGGCGCTGCGCAACGTGGCCTGGGCGCTGCTCGAGGACGGCGACTGGAGCGCCGCCGAGGCGCTGCTGGACGACAGCCGCAACGCGGTGCCCGGCAGCCACACCCTGGCCACCGGGTACTCCGACGTCGCCCAGTCGGCGTACTTCGCCGGCGACTGGCCGGCCTACGCCGCCGCGGCCGAGGCGGCCCTCGCCGAGCCCGGCGCCGAGTGGGACCTGCAGGTGCGCGGGGTGCACGCCTGGATCCGCACGCTGCAGGGCGACGACGGCGGGGACGACGTCGAGGACCTCGTCGCGGCCGGGCGGCGCAGCGGCTTCTACCGGCTCCAGTGGGTCGCGCTGGGCCACGGCGCCCTGTGCCGGGCCCTGCAGGGGCGCGACCGCGACGCCGAGGCGCTCATCGTGGAGCTCGCCAAGACCTGGCGGGAGGTGCGGGCGATCGCCAGCGGCGAGTGGATCGACGCCACTGCCCACGCCGCCGTGCTCTCCGGCCGGGTGGCCATGATGGCGATCCGCGACATGCTGGCCGACGTGCCGCACCGCACCCCGTGGGTGGAGGCGGCGCTGCGCACGATCACCGGGGCGATCGCCTTCGTCGACGGCGACCACGCCCGGGCGGCCGACATGCACCTGGCCGCGGCCGAGCTCTACGGGGAGATCCCGAACAACTCGGCCCGCATCCTGTCGGTGGCCTGGGCCGTGCAGGCGCTCGGCCGCAGCGGCGACGCGCGCATCGAGCCGTGGCGCTCCGAGCTGGTGGCCTTCGCCGAGGGGGCCGGGACGCCCTGCCTCCTACAGCTCGCGGGCCTCAAGCCGCCTCCGCTCCGCTCCGGCGACGTCGGGCCGACGGACTGAGCCGCAGCGACCGCTAGGCCGCCAGCGGCTCGTGGGTCCCCGTCTTGGTGGCGGCGTTCTTGACCTTCTGGGCGTACATGTCGATGTACTCCCGGCCGGACAGCATCATGAGCTCGTACATGATCTCGTCGGTGACGGCCCGCTCGATGAACCGGTCCCCGGCCATTCCGGCATACCGGGAGAAGTCGAGCGCCGGCCCGAACTTGATGTGCACCCGCTTGAGGTTCGGCAGCCGCTGCCCGATCGGCTGGACCTTGTCCATGTTCATCATGGCGACGGGGACCACGGGCGCCCCCGACTCCAGGGCCAGGCGGGCGACGCCGGTCTTGCCGCGGTACAGCCGGCCGTCCGGCGAGCGGGTGCCCTCGGGGTAGATGCCGAAGATCCCGCCCTCCCGCAGGATCTGCAGGCCGACCTCCAGCGCCGCCCGGGCCGCCCGGCCCCCGGAGCGGTCGATGGGGACCTGCCCGGTGCCGGCGAAGAACTGCTTCGTCAGCCAGCCCTTGATGCCCTTTCCGGTGAAATACTCCGCTTTGGCCGGGAAGGTGACGCGCCGCCGCACGCTCAGCGGCATGAAGATGGAGTCGGCGAAGGAGAGGTGGTTGCTGGCGATGATCACGGGTCCCTCGGCGGGGATGTGCTCGCGTCCCTCCACCTTCGGCCGGAAGACCAGCTTGAGGCAAGGTCCGAGGACGATGTACTTCAGGAGCCAGTAGAGCACGGCCGGCCTTTCGGGATCGCGCGACAATCGGTGATGACCGTCGCAAAGAGCGTACGAACCAGTACGGCACACCACAACGCACTCCCGGAACGGCGGCCGGGCATGTCAGGATTTCGGTCAGCGGTTTGTTTCGCGGCGCACCCGGCCGCCGCGATGGCCACCGCGGGGAGGGGCGAGCGGTGCCAGGGGGTGGGGCGCGGCGCGGCCGGCGGGACAACGGCCTGGTAGCGCAGGAGTACGCAGTGGTGGGCGACGTCGATCCGCGGGTCGGCGAGCATCTGCTCGAACTGCTGGGCGAGGGCGGCATCGCCGCCTATTTGCAGCCCGCATCGGATCTGCATCCGCTCACCCGCACCACGACGCTGCCGGCCCGGCCCACCGATCGGCTCTACGCCGACCGGGACCACCTGGCCACGGCCCGGGACTTCCTGGCCAAGCTGACCGCCGCGGTGCCCGAGCAGCACACCCCGGTCGAGTCGCCGGTGGAGCAGTCGCCGGTCGAGCGGCAGTCCGAGGACGAGGCCTTCGCCGCGATCGTGGCCGGCTTCCACACGACGGTCGACCCGACGGTGGCCACGCCCTGGCCGGCCGCCGAGAACCTGGACTCCTCCAGCACGGCCGCCGTGGACATGGACACCGAGCCGGCCCCGCGCACGTCGCTGCGCCGCCCGTCGGACGTGGTCGACCGGTCGCTGCTGGACAGCCTGGACACCTTCGGCAACGGGCTGCCGGACGACGCCGAGGAGGAAGAGGGGTACACCCCGCCTCCCCCGCCGCCGCTGCCCCGGGTCGCGCCGGCCACCATCGCCGCCGTGCTGGCCCTGGCGGCCGGGCTGGTGCTGCTCTTCTGGCCCGACCTGCTGCCGCTGGGCTCGCAGACCACGCTGTTCCTGGGTTTCGCCGGCGTGCTGGGCGGCTTCGTCACGCTCGTGCTGCGGCTGCGGCCCGGCGACGAGGAGGACGACGACCCGGACAACGGCGCCCGGGTCTGACGGCGCCCGCCGCCGGCCGCCGGCGGCGCGGCAGCCGCGGAGAGCCGGCCACAGCGCCACGCGCGAACCGCCAGGTGCCGGTCCGCACCCATCCAAGCCGGCCGCCGCCGGGCGGTGCAACGCACCCACGCCTGGTTCAATACCCCCGGCGCCGGTCACAACCACCTCACCCGCCACCCGAGCGCGCCATGCGCCGGTTCTGGCCTTTGCGACAAGTCGGGCGCGGACCGGAGCCCAGAAGCGAATCGCTAGCGAACCTTCTCCAGCCAGTCCGCGATCGCGTCGATCGGCTCCCGCCAGCGCGCGTCCAGCATCAGGTCGTGCCCCATGCCCGGGAAGAGCAGCGGCGAGCCGCCGTAGCGCCGCGCCACCCACTCCAGCGCCGAGCCCGACACCACCCGGTCGTCCGGGCTGCCGACGACGAGCACCGGCGGGGCGCCGACCGGGGACTCCGGCTGGTGGCGGCGCAGCAGCTGGCGCTGGGCGCCGGACGGGACGCGCTGCAGGCGCTGGGCGTAGGCCTGGCCCTGGTTGGCCGGCAGGGCGCGGCTGAACAGCTGCTCCCGCGACAGCTTGACCCGCCCGCCGAAGAGCCCCGGCAGGGTGCCGGCGGGGTTGCGGGCCAGCAGCCCGAAGGCGGCGGCGAGGCCGCCGAAGACCGGGGCGACCAGCACGCCCGCGCGGACCGGGTAGCGGGCCATGGCCATCGCCACCACCAGCGCGCCGGCGCCGTGGCCGACGAGGACGGCCTGGCGGGGCAGGGAGGCGGCGACCTGCGTGACGTCGTGGACGTAGTCGCGCAGCCGGGCGTCCGGGGCGGCGCCGCTGCCGCCGTGGCCGCGCAGGCTCATCGCGTAGGACGGGAAGCCGCGCTCGGCGGTGTGCTCCAGCCAGTGCTGGGCGAACGCCCAGGCACCGTGGCCGTAGCCCGGGACGAACAGCACCGGGGTGGCCGTGCCGTCGGGGTCCGGCTGGGCGTCCAGGACCTCGCGGCGCACCGGCCTCGGCGGGTCCGCCCACTCGTCAGCTCGCATCACCCGCGTGGTCAACGGACCGCCTCCAGCTCGTGCAGGGACTTCTGCAGCTCCTGCAGGTACACGAAGTGGCTCACCTCGAACCAGTGCCGGGTCGAGTCGGTCACCTTCCGCTGGGTGTAGCGGCGGTCACCATCGGCCCGCAGGCGGGCCCAGATGGCCTGGGCCCGGTCCGGCGCGGCGTCGAGCACGCGCAGCCACTGGGCGATGAACACCGTCTGCCAGTGCGCCAGCGTGAACAGCGCCGAGTCGGGCTGCAGCAGGCCCGCCACGGCCAGGGTCGGGTGGCTGCGCGAGAGCATCTGCAGGGCCAGGCGCGGGCGGCCGGCCGTGTCGGCCGACAGCAGCTCCGGGGCCAGGAAGTCGAACTTCGGCAGGTAGCCGGTGGCGAAGACGACCAGGTCGGGGTCGATCACCCGGCCGTCGGCCAGCGTCACCTCGTGCGCGTCGAAGCGCTGCACGTCCGGCACCGCGAGGATGTCGCCGTGGCCCAGGTAGTACGGCAGCTGGCTGTTGACCAGCGGGTGCATCTCGAGGATGCCGTGCTCGGGCCGGGGCAGTCCGAAGCGGGTCAGGTCGCCGACGGTCATGTTGATCGTGCGGTGCAGCAGCCACTGGCGCACCCGCACCGGCAGGCGCATGGCCAGGAGCCGGTCGTTGACCTGGTCGGCCGGGCGGCCGAGGGCGAACTTGGGGGCGTACCAGTAGCCGCGCCGGGTCGAGTGCCAGCACTTGGCCGCCTGCTGGGCCGCCTCGACGGCGATGTCGCAGCCGGAGTTGCCGGCCCCGATCACCAGCACCCGGCGACCCCGCAGCTGGGCGGCGTCCTTGTACTGGCTGGCGTGGATGACCTTGCCGCGGAAGTCGGCCAGGCCGTCGTACTCGGGCATCTTCGGCGACCAGTTGTGGCCGTTGGCCGCCACGACCGCGGCGTAGCGCATGGTGCGCGGGGCCCCGCCGCGGGAGCCCTTGACCGTCACGTCCCAGCGCGGCGGGCCGCCCGCGGGGTCGTCGGCGGGCTCGACCCGGGCCACCTCGGTGCCGAACCAGATGTGCTCGCGCAGGCCGAAGTGGTCGGCGTAGCGCTCGAAGTACGTGAGCACCTGGCTGTGGTGGGGGTAGTCCGGCCAGTCGTCGGGCATCGGGAAGTCGGGGAACTGGGTGAAGGGCTTCGACGAGATGAGGTGGGTGCTGGCGTACACCGGGCTGCGGTCGTGCCGCCAGTTCCACCCGCCGCCGACGCCCGTCTCGCGCTCGTAGCAGTCGACCCCGAACCCGGCCTCGCGGAGGTTCTTGATCGCCGTGAGCCCGGTCCCGCCGGCCCCGATCACGCAGACCGTGTCGCCCCGGTCGTACACGGGCTCTCCGTCCCGCCAGTGCGTCGCGTTTTCGGCAAGGTCGTCGAAGCGACCGTCAGCACTCACCGCGGCATCCTCTGTCGAGGAACCCCGATTTGTCCAGTCTTGGGGCTCAGCCCTCGAGCTCGAGGTCGGCGACGATCGGGAAGTGGTCGCTCGCGGCCCTGGACTGCGGGGTGTCGATCACGTCGTACTGCAGCACCGTGAACCGCTGGTCGGCGAAGATGGCGTCGAGGCGCTCGCGGGCCGCCGTGGCCGGGAAGGTCGGCCGCTCGTCGGTCCCCGCCGCGTCGGTCAGCCCGTCAGCGATCATCCGCCACGCGGCGCCGCCGGAGTTCTCGTTCAGGTCACCGGCGAACAGCAGCGGCTCCGGCACCTCCTCCATGTGCCGCTTGAGCATTTCGGCCTGGGCCGGGCGCTCCTGCGCGTCGGTGGACAGGTGCGAGCCCGCGGCCACGAAGGTGGACCGGCCCACGCGGCACCGCACGAAGGCGGCGCCGCGCATGTGCCGGCCGGGGGTCAGCGGGTAGCTCACGTTCCACGCGTCGACCGCGCGCACCCGCAGGTTGGTGAGGATCAGGTTGCCCAGGGCCGGCAGGCCGCCGCCGGCGATGACCAGCTCGAAGTCGCGGGCCAGGACCGCCGACTTCTGCCGCCACCGGAAGCGCCGCGGCGCCTCCTGCAGGATCGCGACGTCGGGTGCGGCCTCCCGGACCACGGCCGCGAGCGCCTTGCGGTCGTCCTTGCGACCGTGCAGGTTGTAGCTGAGCACCCTGATCTTCGTCATGTGCGGGCCAGGTCCGCCGCTCCGACGACGCCGGCGAGGTTGCCCATGAGCGCGGCGCGCACCTCGGCTACGGGCAGTCGGCCGCGCTGCGCGAGCTGCTCGGCGTAGCTGGCCCGGGCCGGCTCCAGCAGCAGGTCGCCGGCGTCGATCACGCCGCCGCCAACCACGATGACCTGCGGGTCGAGCGTCTGCACCATGTCCGCGAAGGCCACCCCGAGCCAGTGCCCGACCTGCCCGAAGGCGCCGATGGCGACCTCGTCGCCCTGCCGGGCCGCCTCGGTGACGGCCGGGCCGTTGATCGCCTCCGGGGCGCCCCCGGCCAGCTCCAGCAGGCGCTTCGCGTCCGCCGGGCGGGCCTTGGCGTCGGCCTGGGCGAACCGGACCAGGGCCTTGCCGCTGGTGTACTGCTCCAGGCACCCCTTGCGCCCGCAGCCGCACGGGTGGCCGTCCGGCACCATGACCGCGTGGCCGAGCTCGGCGGCCACGCCGTGGGCGCCGCGGATGAGCTTGCCGCCGATGATGATCCCGCCGCCGATGCCGGTGCCGACGGTGTACAGCACCATGGAGTCGTCGGCGTCGTGCGCCGCGCCGAAGCGGAACTCCGCCCAGGCCGCCACGTTGGCGTCGTTCTCCACCACCGTCGGAAGGCCGACGGCCTGCTGGATCCGCTCGCGCAACGGCTCGTTGCGCCAGGCCAGGTTGGGCGCGAACTGCACGATCGAGCGGGTCTCGTCCACCCAGCCGGCCGCGCCGATGCCGACGGCCTGCACGTCGTACGCGGTGGACAGCTCCTTGATCACCTCGATGATCCGGTCGGCGGTCTCCCCCGGGTCCTGGGCCGGTGTGTCACGCCGCGTCTGGACGAGCACGTCCCCCGCGGAGTCGACGACACCGCCGAGCACCTTGGTCCCGCCGATGTCGACGCCGATGGTCAGCCCCACTGCGGCAAGCTCCTCTCGTACCGGCTTACGCCGTGGTTGGGGTCAATCCTGTTCGACGTCGCTGTCGGTGGTATTTGACTGGTTCTGGGTGGCCGCACGCCAGGCGTTCGAGCCACCGAAGCTGCGCAGGAAGGATGCCACGCCCTCGGCGATATCGCCCGCTCCGGTGGCCAGCCGCTCGGCGACCTGCGGGTCGGGGTCGCGGGCGGCGGCGACGGCCTTGCACAGCGGGCAGACGCAGCACTCGGCCGAGCCGGTGGCGAATCCGGTGGTACTGCGGGCCGCCATCGACATCGCGGCCAGCGCGGCGGCCACCAGTCGCTCGGCCTCTTCCCTCGGGTCCCGGCTCATGCCGTCACCTCCGCTTCGCTCCGGCGCCGGCACGAGCCAAGGCTGAGCTCATTCCTCGCGGCCCCTCCGCTTCGCTGCGGACCGCTCATACCGCCACCTCCGCCTCGGACCGGCTCATGCCTGCTCCACCCGCCGCTTGAGCTCCTTGAGGGCCGTGTCCATGATCATCTTCTCGGCCTTGCGCTTGAACATGCCGAGCATGCCGATCGCGAGTTCCACCGACAGCGAATAGGTGACCGTGGAAGTACCGTCCTCATTCACGCTAATGTCGTAGGAGCCGTCCTGCTGCTTCTGCATCTTCGACGGTGCCACGAGGGTCCACTCGATGCGACTCAGGTCCTCGGCGTATGCGTACCGCAGGGTGTACTCGTCGGACACCGGGCCCGAATCGAGCACGAAACGGACCTGGCTGGCGTATCCGTCCTCGTACTCCTCGACCACCTCCGCCGTCTTCACCGCCGCGGCCCACTCCGGATAACGGGCGAAGTCGGCAATGACCGCGGCGACCCGCTCCGGGGTCGCGTCAATGACGATCGACTGCGTCGAAGTGTCGGCCATGCGTGGCAGGCTACCTCTGCCGCGACGGCCGCGGAGCGTCGGCTCGCCACCCCGGCGGGCCCCCGCGCGCCCGAACCCACCTACCGGTAGGTTCCGGGTACGGAACCAGAGCTGAAATGGAGTCGGACGTGCGCGAGTTCTCCGTTCCCGCCGCGGTCATCATCGCCGAGACGGCCACGCTGACCGACCCCGTCTGGGACAACGCCGCCGTTGCCCCGGACGCGGTGCAGTTCCAGCGCCTGATCGACGGTGCGTGGCAGGACGTCACCTGCGCGCAGTTCCGCGACCAGGTCGTGACGCTGGCCCGCGGCCTGCTGGCGGCCGGCATCGAGCCGGGCGAGCGGGTCGGCCTGATGTGCAAGACGCGCTACGAGTGGACCCTCATCGACTACGCGATCTGGACCTGCGGCGCGGTGACCGTCCCCATCTACGAAACCTCCAGCCCCGAGCAGGTGGCCTGGATCCTGCAGGACTCCGGCGCGGTGGCCTGCTTCGTGGAGACCGACGCCCACCGCGACGCCGTGGCGCAGGTGCGCGACGAGGCGCCGGCCCTGGCCCACGTGTGGCAGATCGACGGCGAGCGCGGCGCGGTGGAGGAGCTCGGGGCCGACGGCGCCTCGGTGCCCCGCGAGGACGTGGACAAGCGGCGCACGTCGACGTCCGCGGAGGACCTCGCGACGATCATCTACACCAGCGGTACGACCGGGCGCCCCAAAGGCTGCATGATCACCCACCGCAACATGCTCGCGGACATCGTCAACGCCATCCCGCAGCTGCGCTCGCTGTTCAACGAGGGCGCCCGCACGCTGCTGTTCCTGCCCCTGGCCCACTCCTTCGCCCGGCTGATCCAGATCGGCGTCGTGCAGGCCCGGGCCACCATGGGGCACACGGCCGACACGAAGAACCTGGCCGACGTGCTCAAGAGCTTCAGGCCGACGTTCGTACTGTCCGTGCCCCGCGTGTTCGAGAAGGTCTACAACACCGCCAAGCAGCGGGCCCAGGCCGACGGCAAGGGCGCGATCTTCGACCGGGCCGAGCGGGTGGCCATCGACTACAGCGCGACCCCCTCCCCCGGCCTGGTGCTCAAGGCCCAGCACGCGCTCTTCGACCGGCTGGTCTACAGCAAGCTGCGGGCCGCGCTCGGCGGCCAGTGCACCCGGGCCATCTCCGGCGGCGCCCCGCTCGGCGAGCGGCTGGCCCACTTCTACCGCGGCATCGGGGTGACCATCTACGAGGGGTACGGGCTCACCGAGACGTCCCCGGCGACCAACGCCAACCGGGACACCGGCGTGCGGATCGGCACCGTCGGGCGCCCGCTGCCCGGCGTGACCATCCGCATCGACGACGACGGCGAGATCCTGGTCCAGGGCGACATCGTCTTCAAGGGGTACTGGAACAACCCCGAGGCCACCGCGGAGGCGATCGACGCCGAGGGCTGGCTGCACACCGGCGACCTCGGCGAGCTCGACGACGACGGGTTCCTGCGCATCACCGGGCGCAAGAAGGAGATCATCGTCACGGCCGGCGGCAAGAACGTGGCCCCGGCCGTGCTCGAGGACCGCGTCCGGGCCCACGCGCTGGTCAGCCAGTGCATGGTGGTCGGCGACCGGCAGCCGTTCATCGCCGCGCTGGTCACCATCGACCCCGACGCCCTGCCGGCCTGGAAGCGCGACAACGGCAAGCCCGAGGACGCCGGCGTCGAGAGCCTGATCGACGACCAGCAGCTGCGGGCCGAGATCCAGAAGGCGATCGACGAGGCCAACCAGGCCGTGTCGAAGGCCGAGGCGATCAAGGTGTTCCGCATCCTGCCGCGCGACTTCACCGAGGCGACCGGCGAGCTGACGCCGTCGTTGAAGGTGAAGCGCAACGTCGTCATGAAGGAGTACGCCGCCGACATCACCGCCATCTACGAGCGCTGACCCCCATTCCGTGCTCCTGGTGAGAAGGGACCGCTGTTGACGGAGCTGGCCGCCGCCCCCGCCCGGGCCGAGGACAGAACCAACGTCCACGCCCGCCCGCGCCCGGCGGTCGTCGCGGTGCGCGTGTCCATGCTCGCGCTGGCCGCGACCCTGCTGCTGTCCGACGGCATCCGGGCGGCCGAGCTGCTCTGGCTCGCGCTCCTGGTCGCCGCGGCGATCATCGCCACGGCCGCGCCGCAGGGCCATGAGGTGGCCCGGCTCGGCCGCACGGCGGAGGTCCTCCTCACGGCCTTCGCCGCCTCCACGCTCAACGGGGACGCCGAGGCCCTCCTGGTGTACCTCCCGGTGCCGATCGTCGCCGCCGCGCTCTCCGAGGGCCGCCGGATGGCCGGCGCCTACCTCGCCGCCGCGGGGACGCTGCTGATCGTCGGCGGGGCGGTCGAGGGGCGGCTGGGCGAGCGGGCGTACCTGACCGCGGGCGCCGAGTGGCTGGTGGTCGCCGCCGTGGCCGCCTTCCAGGCCACGATCCTGCAGCGCATCCTGCTGGCCCGCCGGCCGGAGGACCCGCCGCAGCCCTACGCCGAGGCGACCCGCCTGCTCACCCAGCTGCGCAGCGTGGCCCGCCAGCTGCCGGGGGCCACGCTGGACCCGGGCGGCCTGGCCGAGCACCTGCTCGAGGAGGTCCGGGCCCTGGTGCCGTCCGTGCGCGGCGCCGTGCTGTCCGGCAGCGGCGGCGGCCGGCTGGTCGTGCTGGCCCAGGCCGGCGTCGAGCGGCTGGACTGGGAGACCGCGCTGGACACCGAGAGCAAGGTGGCCGACGCCTGGGCCACCCAGCAGCCGATCGTCTCGGGCCGCTCGCAGGCCCGCTCGGTGAGCAGCCGGCAGACCACGTCGTCGATGGTGGTGCCGCTCATCGCCGGCGTGCGCACCGTCGGGCTCATCGTGCTGGAGAGCGACGAGGCCGGGGCGTACCCGCCGTCGCTGGTCACCAAGGTCCAGGCCGTCACCGGCCCGGCCGCCCTGCGCCTGGAGGCGGCCCTGCTCTTCGACGAGGTCCGGTCCCTGGCCACCACCGAGGAGCGGCAGCGCCTGGCCCGCGAGATCCACGACGGGGTGGCCCAGGAGCTCGTCATGGTCGGCTACGGCATCGACAACGCCGTCGCCGCGCTGCCCAACGCCGAGGCGGCCGAGGAGGAGCTGCGCGTCCTGCGCACCGAGGTCACGCGGGTCATCACCGAGCTGCGGCTGTCGCTGTTCGAGCTGCGCAGTGAGGTCGACCGCTACGGCGGGCTCACCGCCGCCATCGCCGACTACGCCCGCACCGTCGGCGCCTCCGCCGGCCTGCGGGTCCACCTTTCCCTCGACGAGACCACCGCCCGGCTACCCGCCGCCGTCGAGGCAGAATTGCTGCGCATCGCCCAGGAAGCCATCACCAACGCACGGAAACATGCCGGCGCGGAGAATCTTTGGGTAACGTGCGCGGTCGATCCACCGTTCGCACAGGTAGAAATCTCCGACGATGGCAGCGGCATCGGTGAGAACCGCCCGGATGGACGCTATGGTCTTGCGATCATGGCCGAGAGGGCGGAACGTATCCGGGGCCGGTTGGAGATCACGCCACGAGTGCCGAATGGGACCACAGTGGCGGTTGTGCTCGGAACCGCACCGCGTGCGCGGTAGCGTGAAGGCACCCAGAGGGAGAGAGCACCGGGAATGTCTACTACCGCGACCCCGACGACTCGCACCAAAGTGCTGCTCGTCGACGACCACGATCTGATCCGCCGGGGGCTGCGGCACGCGTTCGAGCGCGACCGCCAGTTCGAGGTGGTCGGCGAGGCCGCCACCGCGGCCGAGGCGATCCGCCAGGCCGGCGCGCTCCAGCCCGACGTCGTGATCATGGACCTCCGCCTGCCCGACGGCAGCGGCCTGGAGGCCACCCGCGCCCTGCGCAAGACCAGCAACAGCATGGGCATCGTCGTGCTGACCATGTATGCCGGCGACGACCAGCTCTTCGGCGCCCTCGAGGCCGGCGCCTCGGCCTTCGTGCCGAAGACCGCCCCGGCCGACGAGGTCGTGGCCGCGGCCCGGCACGCCGCCTCGGCCCCCAGCGCCTTCACCGCCGCCGACCTGGCCGAGGCGATGAAGCGCCGGCTGGCCCCGAGCGGCCCGCAGCTGTCCCCCCGCGAGGGTCAGGTGCTGCGCCTGCTGGCCGATGGGATGAGCGTGGCCGGCATCGCCAAGCAGCTGTTCGTCTCGGAGTCGACCGCGAAGACGCACATCTCGAAGCTGTACGAGAAGCTCGGCGCCGCCAACCGCGCCCAGGCCCTGATGACGGCCCTTCGCCTGGGCCTGCTCGAGGCACCGGACGCCCCGAGCTTCTAACCTCGTTTCCTACCCCCAACAATTCGCGCGTACGGCCGGCTCGCCGTCACTTACCCCCGGCAGCCGGCCGCGCCAATCGCCGCAATCATTGCCACAAAATGGAATCCCCCTTGTGCTGATTGTCGGGGGCCGATCGGGCACTCATTGTTCACGTGCCTTTTTCACCGGCAAGAAGCGCATTCAGCCGAGCCGCCTGGCTCTCCCACCGCCATTCGGCCTCGACCCAGGCCCGCCCCGCGGCCCCCATTCGCGCCGCCAGTTCCCGGTCCCGCAGCAGGGTGATCAGCCGCTCGGCCACGGCCTTCACGTCCCGCCCCGGCACCACGAATCCGGTCTCCCCGTCCCGCACCGCGTCCGGCGCCCCGCCCGAGTCCCCGGCGAGCACCGGCAGGCCGGTGGCGGACGCCTCGAGGTACACGATCCCGAGCCCCTCGACGTCGAGCCCGCGCCGCCGCGTCCGGCAGGGCATCGCGAACACGTCCCCCGCCGCGTAGTGCGCCGGCAGGTCCTCCCAGGACACCGGCCCGGTGAACACGACGTCGCGCTCGACCCCGTGCTCCCGGGCCAGCCGCTCGAGCGTCCCCCGGTACGGCCCCCCGCTGACGATGAGCAGCGCCGCCCCCGGCACCGCCCGCTTGACCTGCGGCAACGCCCGGATGAGCACGTCCTGCCCCTTGCGCGGCACGAGCCGCGACACGCAGACCACCACCGGCCGCCCCTGTAACCCGTGCCGCGCCCGCACCTCACCGCCGTCGACGCCGGGCGAGTACGCGTCCACGTCCACCCCGGGCGCCAGCCGCTCGAGCGCGGTCAGCCCGCCGATCGCCCGGGCCAGCCGAACCCTCGTGTACTCCCCCAGGTACGTGACCACGTCGGCGCCCCGCGCGATGCGCCGCAGCAGCCCGCGCGCACCCGGCAGCGCCGCCCACCCGACCTCGTGCCCGTGCGTGAGCGCAACGACCCTTGCGATGTCGGCCCGCCGCCGCAGCCCGTCCGCGAGCAGCCCGAGCGGCGCCGCCGCCCCGAACCAGACCCGGTCACACCCCCGCCCGCGCGCGATCTCGGCCGCCCGCCGAGCCACCCGCGGCGTGGGCAGCAACATCCCGGTGCCGTCCCGCACCACCTCGAACGGCTGCCCGGCGTCGAACTTGCCGGCCCCCTTCCAGGTGGACGCGTACACGACGACCTCGTCCCCCGGCACCCGCACCGCAAGGTTGTGCACGAACTGCTGAATCCCCCCGGGCCGGGGCGGAAAATCGTTGGTCACCAGGAGGGTCCGCACCACCAGTGCTTACCAGCGCCAACCCGCCCCGCCCAACCCGGGTCCACTTCCCCGAGCCGCCGCGCACTGCTGCGAATGCCGACTGCCCGGACCGGGCATATACGAGCGTCGAGGCGACAGCCACAGCCCGAACGACCCGAACAGCGCGGGCGGCACAAACAGCGTGGGCGGGACAGACAGCGCGAGCAGCACGGACGACGACACAGACGGCGCGGACGGGACAGACGGCGCGGACAGCGCGGACGGCGATGGAAAGCGGATCAGCGTGCGGCCGGCGCCAGGGAGCAATCGGCGCGCGGCCGGCGCCCTAAACGCGGATCAGCGCGCGCTCGGCGCCTGGGAGCGGATCGGCGCGCGGGCGACCTGGGGCTGGACGCGGATGGGGTCTGGGCAGGAGTGGGGCGGCAACGGTCAGGGCCGAGCGGAACGGGAGCCGGGGCCGCGTGGGTCCGGGTGGGTGGGGACGGGGCAGGGTCAGGGGTGGGCGCGGGCCCAGGCTCGGGCAGCGGCCATGCGTTCGACGGCGGTGGGATGGGTGCCGAAGAGGAACTGCTCGACGGGGTTGGGGTCCGGGTCGCCCAGGTTGACCAGGGACAGGCGGCCCTGCATGGCCTCGAACTCGGCCGGGTCGCGGGTCAGGGCGAGGGCGTGCTCGTCGGCGCGGGCCTCGATGCGACGGGTGACCAGGGACTGGGCGGGGCCGGCGAGCAGGCCGCCGACGGTGGCGACGGCCAGGAGCAGGGCGATGGCGCGAGGCTCGGCGATGGAGTCGACGCGGGCCAGGCGGAGTAAGGCGGACCAGGAGCCCAGCAGGTACAGCACGCAGACCGCGGCGGCGGCGCCCAGGGCGCCCAGCAGGGTGCCGGTCAGGACGTCGCCGTCCTTGGCGTGGCCGAGCTCGTGGGCGACGACGGCCTCGACCTCGTCCGGCGGGGCCTTCTCCAGCAGGGTGTCGTAGACGACGATGCGGCGGGTCGGGCCCAGGCCGGAGACGTAGGCGTTGACCGCGCGCGTGCGGCGGCTCGCGTCGGCGATCAGCACGTCGCGGACCGGGACGCCGTCGCGGGCGGCCAGGTCCATCAGGCGGGTGCGCTGCTCGCCGGCCGGCATCGGGGTGAACTTGTTGAAGACCGGCTCGACCAGGACCGGGAACACGAAGGTGAGCAGCACGGCCAGGGCCGCCGCGCCGGTCGCCGCCCAGGCCCACCACCAGCGCGGGGCGAAGTGGGTGATGGTGAAGAAGCCGACCAGGACGATCGCGCCGATGACGGCGCCGACGGCGTAGCCCTTGAGCAGGTCGACCGTCCAGCCGCCCCAGCCCTGGGTGGACAGGCCGTAACGGCGCAGGATGGACTGGCGCCAGGCGGCCAGTGGCAGGGCCACCACCTCGCCGACCAGCGTCACGGCGAAGCCGCCGAGCAGGGCCCGGGCCAGCCAGTGGCCGCCGAACGGACGGCCGGCCTGCTCGACCAGCCAGGAGCCGGCCGGGGTCAAGCCCAGCAGCAGGGCGACCAGGAGGCCCAGCGCCAGCGACAGGTAGGTGCCGGGGCGCAGCGCGGCGTGGAACGCCCGGCCCTGGGACACGGCGTCGTGCGGCAGCGTGTCCAGGGCCGCCAGCTGGTCGGCCCGCGGGGCCGCCGGCGCCGACCACGGGACCCGCAGCAGCGCGACGACGGCGGCCGCGATGATCAGCGCGACGAGCGTGACGGCGGCCCAGGCTCGAGGGGTCATCGCGACAGCCTATGCATCACAACAGCCTAGGCGGCTCGCCCGCGGCGGCGCCGGGGTGAGGGAACGGGGGTGATCGGCGTCTTGTCGAAGTGGGTGGGCTCCAGCACGGTGACCTCGAAGCCGGCCAGCTCGAAGACCTCGATGGCCCGCACCTCCTCGGCACCGAGCTGGTGGAACGCGGGCGGCGTGTCGAGCAGCAGGGTCATCACGCAGTTGCTGCAGGCGTTGCCCCGCACCGAACAGCTTTCGCAGTCGACGAGCATCGCTCCTCCAAAACCGACGTGCCGGTGAACCGGATAGCACGAACGGTAACGGCGGGGTACGACAAAAATGAGAAACCGCAGCTCAGGACCGTGACAGGCGGCGCAGGAGCGTGTCGGACGCCAGCGGGTACGCCCCGTGCCGGCGCACCCCGTCGACGACCTCCTTGTCGGAGGAGATCACCACGATCGGCCGGCCGGCCGGCTCGGCCCGCACCAGGCGGCGGATGAGCTCGTCGGCGGTCTCGCCCTTCTTGGAGAACAGCACGCGCACGCCGCGCGGCGCCGGTGGCAGGCCGTGGACCCGCTCGGCGCCGTCGAACACCACGGTGACCTCGGCGCGGGTCTGCGCCACGAGCCCGCCGACGCCCGCGATCAGGCGGTTGCGCTGCTGCTCGAGCGAGATCTCGGCGTACCCCCGCTTCGTGACGTTGTAGCCGTCGACGATCATGTGCGCCTTGGGCAGGCTCAGCAGCTGGTCGAGGCGGGCGGGGTCGTCGGCGTCGAGCGCGCGGGCGGAGGCGGCCCCGGAGGCGCTCTCGGGCCGGTCGGCGGCGGTATCGGCGACGAAGTCGGCCGGGAGCTTGTCGGTCGGGTCGAGGGCCAGCTCGCGGCGCAGGCCGACGGCGGCCTGGCCGATGGTCTCCAGCAGCAGCCACAGCCGCGCGTCGTCGACCGCCCGCGCGTCCTTGGCGCTCTGCCGCTGCGCGCCGGCCGCGGTCTCGGCCTCGGCCAGGCGGGCCCGCAGGCGGCGCAGCTCGGCGTCGTGGTCGGCGGCGGTGCGCACCCCCCGGCCCTTCTCGGCCGAGAGCATGTCGGTGGCCTTGCGCTCCTTGGCCTGCGTCTCCCGCAGCGCCTTGCCCAGCGAGCGCACCTCGTCGCGCAGGCCGGCCGCCTCGTCGCGCAGCCGGGCCAGCTCGTCGCGCAGCTTGTCGGCCTCGACCTTGGCCACCGCGCGGTCGTGCTCGGCCCGGGCCAGGCGCTGCTCGACGTCGCGCACGCGCTCGGAGGCGACGGCGCCCTCCACGTCGGCCCGCACGGCCTCGATCGCGTCGCTGACGAGCCCGCGCCAGCCGTCGGGGCGGGCGAGATACGCCAGGGCGGCCACCTCGACCGGGTCGGCCGCCGCCGGCGCGACGCCCTCCAGGATGGCCGCGCCCAGGTCGCCGGCGTCGTTCACGACCCGCGTGGCCAGGCGCTGGCGCAGCAGCGGGTCGCCGGACAGCTGCATGGCGATGACCGGCCCGCCCAGGCGGGCGCGGCGGTTGGGGGCGAACTTGGCCACCCGGCGCAGCGGCATCGGGAGCTCGTCCAGCGGTACGCCACCCATGGCCCCCGCGGCAAGGGCGATCACCCGCTGGCGGACCGGCTCGGGCAGGACTGGCTCCTGGTCATCGGCGGTCTGCGCAGCGGTCACCGCGGCCTCGGGGTCGAGGTCATCGGGAACGTCGTACGCAGACATCACTCCAGTGTCGCATTCTCGACCACATTCGCCCGGGATGGTGTCCAGGACCGCCGCCTTACCCCGAAAGGCTAAAAGCTGACATATCCTTATTTCACCCGATTAGGTGTACGGCTGGTCAGGTGTACGGCTGGGTTCACGCGGAGGCGCAGGAGGTCGGGATGGCGGCACCGGTACCACAGAACGAGGCGGAGCGGCTTTCCGCTTTGCATGCGATGGCCATTCTGGACACGCCCCCGGAGGCCGACTTCGACGACATCGTCCGGATCGCCAGCGAGATCTGCGGCGCGCCAATCTCGCTGGTCACCCTGGTCGACGCCGAGCGGCAGTGGTTCAAGGCCAAGGTCGGCGACGTCGCCGTGCCCGAGACGCCGCGCGAGGTGGCCTTCTGCGCCCACGCGATCATGGGCCGCGACCTCATGGTGGTGCCCGACGCCACCGCCGACGCGCGCTTCGCCGACAACCCCTTCGTCCGCGGCGACGACGGCATCCGCTTCTACGCCGGCGCGCCGCTGCTGACCCAGGGCGGCGCCGCGCTGGGCACCTTGTGCGTGGTCGACCACGCCCCGCACCGGCTCGACCTCGACCAGATGCGCGCGCTGCGGGCGCTGGCCAAGCAGGTCACGGAGCTGCTGGAGCTGCGCCGGCTGGTGATCACCGACGAGCTGGAGCCGCGCCCACAGCCGCGCCCGGTCGACCTGGCGTACCTGACCGAGGCCCGCATCCGCGAGCTGCGCGGCATCGCCGACGCCCGCAACATCGCGATCACGCTGGGCCTCACCGGCGCGACGACGATCCACGCCGACCCGGCCAAGCTGTCCCGCTCGCTCGACTACGTGATCTTCAGCGCACTCAAGGTCGCCCCGGCCGGCGGGCGGATCGCGGTGCGGGTGCTGGCCGAGCCGGTGCCGGCGATCGAGATCAGACACGCCGGCGGCAGCATCCGGCCCGAGTGGCACACCGACCTGGCCGGCCTGCGGGGGGCCGACGAGCCCGTGCCGCGCGCCGTGGCCGGCATCCTGCGCGCGCACGGCGCCACGATCATGGACACCTCGGCCAGCTTCGGCTCGCCGGACGTGCGCTTCGAGCTGCGCTTCCCGCCGCACTGAGCTGCGCGGACGCGTTTTTGTCACACCCTGGCCGTAGGGTTCGGCCGTGGCCGAATACCACCAGGAAACGCTCGACACCCTCTTCGATGATCCCCGCGCGGCAACGCTCTTTTCCACCACGTTCGTCGTGGTCGACCTGGAGACGACCGGCAACGCGCCCGACGGCGGCGGCATCACGGAGATCGGCGCGGTCAAGGTCCGCGGCGGTCAGATCCTGGGCGAGTTCGGCACGCTGGTCAACCCCGAGGAGCGGCTGCCCGCCTTCATCACGGTGCTCACCGGCATCACGGAGATGATGCTGGTGGAGGCCCCGAAGCTGGACACGGTGCTGCCCAGCTTCCTCGAGTTCGCCAAGGGCGCCGTGTGGGTCGCGCACAACGCGCCCTACGACACCGGATTCCTGAAGGCCGCCTGTGCCAAGCACGGCTACCCCTGGCCCAAGCCGATCGTGCTCGACACCGCCGCGATCGCGCGGCGGGCGCTCATCGCCGACGAGGTGCCCAACCACAAGCTCTCCACGCTGGCCCGGCACTTCCGGGCGACGACCCAGCCGATCCACCGGGCCCTCGACGACGCCCGCGCCACCGTGGACGTGCTGCACGGGCTCTTCGCCCGGCTCGGCAGCCTCAAGGTGCACACCGTCGGCGACGTCATCGAGTTCGTGAAGGCGGTCAGCCCGGCACAGCGGCGCAAGCGGCACCTCGCCGACGGGCTGCCCGACAAGCCCGGGGTCTACGTGTTCCGGGGGCACAAGGACCGGCCGCTGTACATCGGGACGAGCTCCTCGATCGCCACCCGCGTGCGCAGCTACTTCACGGCGGCCGAGAAGCGGGCGCGCATCGACGAGATGCTCAACGCCGCCGAGCGGGTCGAGGCGATCCCCTGCGCGCACTCGCTGGAGGCCGAGGTGCGCGAGCTGCGGCTGATCGCCGCGCACAAGCCGCCGTACAACCGCCGCTCGAAGTTCCCCGAGCGCGTCATGTGGCTCAAGCTCACCACCGAGGCCTATCCGCGACTGTCGGTCGTGCGCGACCTGCACGCCGACGGCGGCGCCTACCTCGGGCCGTTCGGCTCGCGGCGCGGCGCCGAGCTGGCCGCCGCCGGGGTGTACGACGCACTGCCCATCCGCCAGTGCACCCACAAGCTGTCCCCGCGCACGCCCACGCCGGCCTGCGCCCTCGCCGAGCTGGGTCGCTGCCCCGCCCCGTGCGAGCACCGGATCTCGGCCGACGACTACGAGGCCGGGGCGGCCGCCCCGTTCCGCGCCGCGACGACCGGCGACCCGAGCCCGATCGTGCGGGGGCTCATGGCGCGGATCGAGACGCTCGCGGCGGCGGAGCGCTTCGAGGACGCGGCGACCATCCGGGGCCGGCTCATCGCGCTCCTGCGCAGCGCGATCCGGATGCAGCGGCTGGCCTCGCTGAGCAGCCTGCCCGAGCTGGTCGCGGCGCGCCCGTCCGCGGCCGGGGGCTGGGAGATCGCGGTCGTGCGGCACGGGCGGCTCGCCGCGGCGGGCGTTTCACCCCCGAGGGTGCATCCACAGCCGACGCTTGATGTGGTGTTGGCCACAGCGGAGACGGTGTTGCCCGGGCCGGGTCCGACGCCGCGGGCCTCGCCGGAGGAGACCGAGCGGATCCTCGCGTGGCTCGAGCGGCCCGAAACCAGGCTGGTCAAGACGGATGTGGGCTGGTCATCGCCGGCCGACGGGGCGGGGCGATGGCGGCCGTTCCTGGCCCGCGCGGAGGCCGCAGCCATGGTTCAGACCGATCTGGATGGGTAGGCACATCGGACGATCGCACATACTCAAATGACCGATCGGATGCCCAAGAGGAAACTAGGCTGGAACCTACCCAAACCCAGGCCCCCCCGGCCCGTTGGTGAGGAGGTGCCGCATGGAGCCCGGTCTGCAGTCCGGCGCGCCCTTCGGTGCGGCCCTCTCCCCGGCCGCTCCGGACAGTTTCCCGCCTGGCCCGGCCGCCGAGCCGTCCCAGCCGCCCCATGCGGCTGAGATATCCGCGCCGGCCGACCTCGGCCAGACCTCCAGTGGCCAGTCACCCGGCGCGGGCTCCGGACAGTTGCCTCCCGTTGGTCATGCGCCTGGCGCGCCGCCCGGTGGGCACGCGCTTGCCGTGAGCTCGGGTCCGTCGTTCGCCGTGCACTCCCCCGGCGCGCCCGGCCCTGACGGGGACTCGGTCAACGGTGGCTCGGTCGATGGCGGCTCGTTCGATGCTGGCTCGTTCGATGCTGGCTCCGCACCCGATGGCTTCCTGAGCGGCGGTGGTCCCGGCGTCGTGGGTGCAGGCGGTTCGCTGGCTGGTGGGTCGTTCGGCGGTGGCCTGGCCGGCCACGGCCCGCATTCCGGCTTGGGGCTCGCTCGTCCGGCTGTCCACCCGGGCGGCGGACTGTCGGGCAGCGGTGGTGTCGGTGATGGTGCGAGTGGCGTTGGTGCGGGTGTCGGGCCGGGTTCGGACCCGCATGCGGATCGGAACGCGACGCACAGCGAGTACATGGTGGACCCAGCGGCGTCGGACGGCAACCCCATGGAGTTCCCGAATTTCCGTGTCGGCCTGGCGACCGGGTTCATGACCGCCGCGACCAGCGACGATGCCCGACGGCTGCGGGACGAGGCGCTCGGCGCCCTCGACGGGGACGGGCCGGGCCGCGGGCCGATGACGATACGGGTCGAGGCGCTCGGCGGTGGGGGGTTCGCGACCAACCCGCCCGGGAGCGTCAAACCACCGGGCAGCAACGCCGCAGCCGGGAACGGGGGTGAGCGGCTCCACGCCGGTGAGATGTTCCTCGGCCCCAAGGGTCTCCCGACCGCCGCGATCAATACGCCCGAGACACCCGCGCGCCGCCGGGCCGCGCCGCCGGGGCCGGGCGACCGGTTGGCCACCGACCGGCAGCCTTCCGGGGGTGCCCCCGAGGAACAGGGCCGCCGACCGGAGCGAATGCCCACCGGGGGCGGCGACCGCGGCCACCAGCACGACCGCGCCCTGAACGACCGCGCCCCGCAAGACCGCGCCCCTGGCGATCGCACCCGGCAAGACCGCGCCTCACAAGACCGCGCCTCACAAGACCGCGGCCCGCAAGACCGCGCGCCCAACGAGCACGCGCCGAACGACCGCGCCCCCCATGCGGACCACGCGCCGAACGACCGCGCGACCCGCGACCCCCACCAAGAGCGCGACGCCCACGCGGACCACGCCGCGAACGACCGCGCCACCCGCACCGGCCGTGACGCCCACAACGACCGCGACGCCCGGCGGGAGCAGGCGAACCGGCAGGAGCGGACCGAGCGACCCGACCAGCCGGGCCAGGGCGGCGAGGGCGGTCAGCCCGAGGCGGCGCAGCAGCGCGGACCGGCGGACTGGCCCGCCAACGACCGGGCCATCGAGAGCCGGGCGCGGGCCGACAAGCCGCGCAACACGCACGGTGACGGCAAACAGCAGGCCTCCGAGGCGGACGAGCCCCGCCGCGCAGACCCTGTGCCGGACGCCAAGCGCTCCGAGGGCGCCGGCTCGCGCAAGCCGGCGGCGGGTGCGCGGGGCAAGGGGCGCGACGCCCAGCCCGACGATCGATATGCGGCGCCCCGGCAGAAGCTGACCGCGCCGCCCACCGACGACTCGCCCGAGGTACCGCCGCCACCGAGTTATGCGGCGCTGGTCGGGGCGTCGGTGCCCGGCGACCCGACGGGCACGTACACGGCGATCATCGGCTCGCGGCTGCGGGCCATGCTGCCGTGGCAGACCAGCGACGACCCCATGGCGCCGATTCTGCGGGTGCACCGGCAGATCCACCCGTCGGCCGACATCGCGTTGCTGCGCAGGGCGTACGGCACGGCGGAGCAGATGCACCGCGGGCAGATGCGCAAGAGCGGGGAGCCGTTCATCACGCACCCGCTCGAGGTCACCGAGATCCTGGCCGACCTCGGGATGGACACCACCACGCTCGTGGCGGCGCTGCTGCACGACACCGTGGAGGACACCGACTACACGCTCGGCGCGCTGGAGCGGGACTTCGGCGGCGAGGTGGCGCTGCTGGTCGACGGCGTCACGAAGTTCGACAAGATGTTCTACGGCGCGGACGCCGAGGCCGAGACGATCCGCAAGATGATCGTGGCGGCCGGGCGCGACGTGCGGGTGCTGGTCATCAAGCTGGCCGACCGGCTGCACAACATGCGCACGATCGACGCGCGGTCGGTGAAGAGCCGGGTGCGCATCGCCACCGCCACCCGTGAGGTACTGATCCCGCTGTGCGAGCGGCTCGGCATCCAGGCGCTGAAGCGGGAGCTCGAGGACTGGGTGCTGCGGGCCGTGTCGCCCAGCGGGTACGCGGTGGTGGCCGACTACGTGAACCAGCGGGTCGGCTGGGAGGGGTACCTGGAGAAGGTCACCTCGGCAATCGGCAGCGACCTGAAGAAGTTCGGCATCGACGCGACCGTGGCGCCCCGGCCCCGGCACCTGTACTCCATCTGGAAGGACACGGTCGACGGCAACTACGCGGAGCCGCACGACCTGCCGCGGGTGGTCATCGTCGTGGACGGGCCGGAGACGGACTGTTACGCGGCGCTGGGCGCGGTACACGGCAAGTGGCGGCCGGTGCCGGGCCGGTTCAAGGACTTCATCGCGACCCCGAAGAACAACAACTACCGGTCGCTGCACACCACGGTGCTCGGGCCGGAGGGCCGCTCGCTCGAGGTGCTGATCCGCACCGTCGAGATGCACCAGGCGGCGGAGTACGGCATCGTGGCGAACTTCCGCTACCCGAGCACCGCCGCGCGGTTCGGGCCGGCGAGCAAGGCCGAGCAGCTGGACTGGCTGCGGCGGCTGCTCGACTGGGAGGCCGCGGCGTCCGACCCGTCGCAGTTCATCGCCTCGCTGCGCTGCGACCTAGCCGAGGACCAGATCCTGGTGCTGACGGCCGGGGGCGGGCGGCCGGTGCTGCTGCCGGCCGACGCGACGCCGGTCGACCTGGCGTACATCCTCGGCGCGGACGTCGGGAACCGATGTATCGGGGCGCGGGTCAACGGGCGGCTGATCGCGGTGTCGTCGCCGCTGGCCGATGGAGACTCCGTCGAGATCATCACGCGGGCCGGCCAGCGCGACGAGTTCGACCTGGACCCGGACGCCCCGGCGCGTGGCCCGTCGCCGGAGTGGCTGGACTTCGTGCGGACGCCGCACGCGCGGCTGCACATCAGCCGGTGGTTCGAGGCGCACGAGGCGCCGTCGATCACCGTGGCCAACAAGGTACGGCTGGGACGGCTGGCGATCGGGCTCGCGCTGCGCCAGCAGGGCCGCGGCCTGGCCAGCGACCTGCCGCTGGTGCGGCTGGCGCCGCGGCTGGGGTACCCGGACCTGGAGACGTTGTTCGTCGCCGTGGCCGACCACGCGCGCAGCGCCGACGACGTCGTAGCCGAGCTGATCGCCCTGGTCGACCACTCGCCGCGATAGCTCACTAGCCTTAGCCGAATGACCCCTTTCCGAGGTCGCGTGCGCGCGCTGACGTACCGCACGTTCTACCGGCTGCCCGGCCGTTGGCGCCGCCGGATCGTGCGCACGTTTCAGCCCACGTACACGATCGGCGCCGTGGCGATCGTCCGCGACCACCAGCTGACCCGCATCCTGCTGCTGCGCCAGCCGCCCGGGGCCGGGTGGTCGCTGCCGGCCGGGCTGATGGACCGCGGCGAGACCCCGGTGCAGTGCGCCGCGCGAGAACTCGCCGAGGAGACGGGCATCAAGCTGCCGCCGGAGCAGATGCGCGCGGCCAACCCCAACGCGATCGTGCACACCCACGGGCAGTGGGTCGACATGGTCTTCCAGACCGAGGTCGAGCCCGGCGCCGAGCTCGTCATCGACCCGGCCGAGGTGATCGAGGCGGCCTGGCACCGGCTGGACAACCTGCCGCCGCTCACCGTGTCGGCGTCGCGGCTGCTCGCCCACTACGACATCGGGCCGTACAAGGACTACCCCGAGGTGCGCGAGGCATGAGCGGTCGGGACGTCTGCGCGGTCGTGCTGGCCGCCGGCGAGGGGCGCCGCCTGCGTCCGCTCACCGAGCACCTGCCCAAGGCGCTGTGCCCGGTCGGCAACGTGCCGCTGCTGGACCGTGCGCTGGCCCGGGTGGAGGCCCTCGGCCTGCCGGTCGCGGTCAACGCCTGCTACCTCGGGCACCTGGTCGCCGAGCACGTCGGCGACCGGGCCCACCTCTCCGTCGAGCCCGGCGACCCGCTCGGCACCGCGGGCGGGATCGGGCTGCTGCGGGACTGGATCGGCGGCCGGGGCGTGCTCGTGGGCAACGCCGACGCCTACCTGGCGTCCGACTCGCTGCCGCCGGGGGCGGACATCGCCGCCCTGCTGGAGGACTGGGACGGGCGGGAGGCGCGAGTCCTCGGGGTGCCCGGCCCGCCGAACGAGTTTGGCGGGCACCGCTTCGCCGGGTTCTCGCTGCTGCCGTGGGACCTGGTGGCCGCTCTGGAGCCGGAGCCGTCCGATCTGGTACGTCTGGTCTGGCGCCCCGCCGAACGACAGGGCCGCCTGCGGGTGGTCGAGTATCCGGGTACCTATCTGGACACCGGCACTCCGGCGGACTATCTGGCGGCGAACCTGCACGCCGTACACCCGGGAAATCTGATCGGCGAGGACGCCCTCGTCACCGGCGCGCTCGACCGGGCCGTGATCGGGGCGCGGGCCGTCGTGGCCGGGGACGTGACCCGCGGGGTGGTGTGGCCGGGCGGCGAGGTGGCGGCGGACGAGAAGCTCACCGACGCGATCCGGGTCGGCCGGGGGCTGACCGTGCCCGCGCACTAACATGACCATGTCCACCACCGGATGGAGGGAGCACCGCAGGTGATCACCGCGATCGTCCTCATCGACTGCGCGACCGACTCGATCCCGGAGGTGGCCGAGAACATCGCCAACCTCGACGGCGTGAGCGAGGTGTACTCCGTCGCCGGCAACACCGACCTGATCGCCATGGTGCGCGTGCGCCAGTTCGACGACATCGCCGAGGTCATCGCGAACGGCATCTCGAAGGTGCCGGGCGTGGTGGACACCGACACGCACATCGCGTTCCGGGCGTATTCCAAGCACGACCTCGAGGAGGCGTTCGCGATCGGCCTGCCCGACGCGGACTAATTCCCACGTTTTTCGGCGGCCCGCGCAAGAAGGCGTGCCGCCGCTGCTCGGGCGGGCCGCAAGAAGCCCTCGTTTGCCCTGGTTAGGGCGTCGACAGTGGGGCAAATCGCATCGAGTGCCGGTCTTCGACCCGGTACCCTCGCCGCCATGAGGATCGGCATCGTAGGGGCCACCGGGCAGGTCGGCAGCGTCATGCGCCACATCCTGGCCGAGCGGCAGTTCCCAGTAGACGAGTTGCGACTGTTCGCGTCCGCCCGCTCCGCCGGGCGGCCCATCGACTGGCAGGACACGCAGGTCACGGTGGAGGACGCGGAGACCGCGGACTACGCCGGGCTGGACATCGTGCTCTTCTCGGCCGGCAAGGGCACGTCGAAGGAGCTCGCCCCGAAGGTGGCCGCCGCCGGCGCCGTCGTCATCGACAACTCCTCGGCCTGGCGGATGGACCCCGACGTGCCGCTGGTCGTCGCCGAGGTCAACCCGCACGCCGCGGCCAACCGGCCGAAGGGCATCATCGCCAACCCGAACTGCACCACGATGGCCGCCATGCCGGTCGTGCGCCCGCTGCACGACGAGGCTTCACTCGTGTCGATGGTCGCCGCCACGTACCAGGCGGTGTCGGGCGCGGGCCTGGCCGGCGTGGCCGAGCTCGACGAGCAGGTCCGCAAGGTGGCCGACGGCGCCGCGGCCCTCGCCTTCGACGGCGCGGCGGTCGAGTTCCCGGAGCCGAAGAAGTTCGCCCGCCCGATCGCGTTCAACGTGCTCCCGCTGGCCGGCGCGATCGTCGACGACGGCTCCTTCGAGACCGACGAGGAGCAGAAGCTGCGCAACGAGAGCCGCAAGATCCTCGAGATCCCCGGCCTCAAGGTCTCCGGCACCTGCGTGCGGGTCCCCGTCTTCACCGGCCACTCGCTGCAGCTGAACCTCCGCTTCGCCCGGCCGCTGTCGGTCTCGCGGGCCACGGAGCTGCTCTCGGACGCGCCGGGCGTGGTGCTCAGCGACGTCCCGACGCCGCTGCAGGCCGCGGGCGCGGACCCGTCCTACGTGGGTCGGATCCGCGTCGACGAGACCGTCGAGCACGGCCTGGCGCTGTTCGTCGCCAACGACAACCTGCGCAAGGGCGCCGCCCTCAACGCCGTGCAGATCGCGGAGCTGCTGGCCGCGTAGTTCGGTTGTGACGCTCCGTCTTGGCTCCGCGATCTTCGGCGGCCCGGATTTTTCGGGCGGCCCTAGACTTAGGTTTGACAAGACGGAGCGGCACCGACGAGCTACACGTGCCGATCGAACCAGTCGACGATCGCGTCGAAGCGCTGGACGCGATGCGACGGCCGGCCGGTGCGCGACAGCTCGTGGCCCTCACCCGGGAAGAGCAGCAGCTCGACCGGCGCGCCGCGGCGCTTGAGGGCCACGAAGAGCCGGTACGCCTGCTCGACCGGGCACCGCCAGTCCTGCTCGGAGTGGATGATCAGCATGGGGGTGGCGATCCGGTCGGCGTAGGTGAGGGGGCTCTGCCGCGCGAACTCGTCGACGTACAGCGAGTCGGCGAAGTACCACCCGATGTCCGACGTCCCGGCGAAGCTGTCGATGGCGTTGACCGCCCGCTCCGACACCGCGGCCCGGAAGCGCTCGCCGTGGTGGGCGGCCAGCCAGGTGGTCATGAAGCCGCCGTGGGACCCGCCGAGCACCCCGACCCGGCCCGCGTCGAGATCGGGGGCCTCGAGCGCGGCGTCGAGCAGGGCCAGCAGGTCGGCGGCGCTGACCTCGCCGACGTTGCCGCGGATGGCGCGGCCGTGGGCCTCGCCGTAGCCGGAGGAGCCGCGCGGGTTGCCGTAGACGACGGCGTAGCCCGCGCCGGCGTAGACCTGGGGCTCGTCGAAGAGGCGCCAGCCGTACTGGGCGAAGGGTCCCCCGTGGATCATCAGCAGGACGGGGTGGGGGCCTGGGGTGGCGGGGCGGACGACCCAGCCGTGGACCGGGTAGCCGTCGGGGGCGGTGGCGGTGAGCTCGGTCTGTTCGAGCGGCTGGATGCCGTTGCTGAAGGTGGTCAGCCGGACCTCGCCCGCGGTCGGGGATGCGGCGGGCGCGTCGGTCGGGAGGGGCAGGGCGTAGCGCTCGCCCGGCTGGATGCCGTTGTTGAAGGCGGTCGGCCGGACCTCGTCCGCGGTCGGGGATGCGGCGGACGCGCCGGTCGGGAGGGGTCGGGCGTCAGGCTCGCCCCGGTCCGACTGGGCGGCGATGGTGGCGGCGTCGGTCGGGAGGGGTAGGGCGTAGAGCTCGCCCCAGTCCGACGGAGTGGCGATGGTGGCGGCCAAGGTGCCGGCGGACCAGGCGAAGCCCGAGACCTGGCGGCGGCCCGAGAGCACGACGCGGTGTGCGCCGCCGTCGAAGGGGACATGCAGCAGGCGGACCTCGCCGCGGTGCTCGGCGGCGAACAGGATGCCGGAAGGGGTCACGTCCAGGTCGCCGCCCGGCATGGCCAGGTGGTACGCGGCCGGGTCCAGCAAGGGGCGGGGCTCGCCGCCGGCCACGGGGACCGACCACAGCGACTCGTTGCGCAGCACCGGGTCGACGCGATGCTCGCCGGACGGGACGCCCGCGAAGACGATCGCGCCGCCGTCCGGGGTGAAGCGCGGGCGGCTCGGGACGAAGGCGGCGCCGGTCAGGGGGCGCAGGGCGGTGCCGTCCGGACGGATCACGCAGACGTCGGCGGCCCGGTCGGCGGACCAGCCGGGATGGCGGGCGGAGACGAAGGTCAGCCACTCGCCGTCCGGGCTCCAGCGCGGGTCGTCGTGGTCGTGGCCGCCCGTCGTGATGCGGGTGACGCCGCCGTTGAGGTCGGCGACGAAGAGGTGGGACGGGCGGTCGCGCAGGAAGCCGACGCCGTCCAGGCGGTTGAACAACTCCGTGATGCGGCGCGGGGGCTCGGCATCGGGGCCGGCGGGGTCGCCGTCGTCGGTGGTGGCGGTGCCGTAGCGGGGCCCTTGCGGTACCCGGGCGGAGAACGCCAGGCAGGTGGAGTCCGGCGACCAGGCGGCCGGGCCCACGCCCAGCGGCTCGTCGGTCAGCTGGCGGCCCTCCCCGCCGGCGGCCGGCAGGACCCACAGCTGGGGTTTGGCGGTCTTGGTGGCCCGGCGCAGGAAGGCGAGCCAGCGGCCGTCGGGCGACCAGCGCGGCTCGCTGTCGTGCCAGCCGTTGGTGAACTGCGACGCGGGGCGCGAGCCGTCGGCCGGTACCAGCCACAGCTGCGACGTGTAGGCGTCGGTGGCCAGGTCGGGGTGGGCGACGGCGACGACGGCGGTGGCGCCGTCGGGGCTCAGGGTGGGCGCGCCGGGTGTGCGCATTTGCGGTAGATCGTCGGGCTTCACGCCCTGCACAGTAACGGGGGTCACTCTTCTGTACCCGTGAGTAATCTCCTACGCCTACCCTACGACCATGGAGCCGACGCTGGAGACGGTGGACCGCGGGAGCGACCGGATCGCGCTGCACGTGTACCCGGCGGACGACGACGCGCCGACGCTGGCCGTGCTCTGGCCGGCGATGGGGGTGCCGGCCCGCTACTACCGGGCGTTCGCCGCGGAGCTGGCCTCGCACCGGCTCGCGGTGGTCGTGGCAGACCTGCGCGGCACCGGGGCGAGCACGCCGGCGCCCTCCCGGGGGTCGCGGTACGGGCTCGGTGAGCTCGTCGCCGACGTGGACGCGGTGCTGGAGCACCTCAAGCCGCGCCGGGCCGGGCGGCGCACGCTGCTCATCGGGCACTCGCTCGGCGGGCAGGCGTGCGCGCTGCACCTCGCCGCGCAGCCGGGTTCCGAGGTCCACGGGCTCGCGCTGCTGGCGGTCGGGCTGCCGCACTGGCGGCGGTATCCGGCCGGCGAGCGGTTCAAGGTGCTGGCGCAGACCCAGACGGTCGCCGCCGCCGGGGCGCTGCTGCGGGTGTGGCCGGGCTGGGGGTTCGGCGGGCGGCAGGCCCGCGGCGTGATCCGGGACTGGGCGCACACGGCCCGGACGGGGCGCTATCCGGCGCTGCTGGGCGTGGACGTGGAGGCCGGGCTGGGCAGGGTCACCACGCCGGTGCTGGCGGTGGACATGGCCGGCGACCAGTACACGCCGCCCGGCACGGTGTCGCAGCTGCTGGAGAAGCTCGCCATGGCCCCGGTCACCCGCGAGCGCTACGAGCCGGGCCCGCCGATCGACCACTTCCGCTGGGCGAAGCACGGGGCCGACCTGGCGGCCCGCGTCGCCGCCTGGAGCCTTCAATAACGAACGGCCCCCGGCAGTCGCCGGGGGCCGTTTGCGTAAACCAGACTCAGTGGCCCGAGGTGATCTCCTCGCGCTCCCCCTCGCCGATCTGGGGCGGCGCCGGCGGCGCGGCCTTCTCGATCGGGAAGAAGAAGCCCTTGACCGTCGGGGCGAGCGCGCCGATGCGGTTCATCTTCTTCGGCACGACCCATCCCGCGTACTCCAGGCCGTGGTGCTCCTCGCCCTCGGCGTGGCTGACCGCGGCGCTGGGCAGCGGCTGGTGGACCTCGATGAACCGGCCGTCCGGCAGGCGCCGGATGATGCCGGTCTCGACGCCGTGGGCCAGCACCTCGCGGTCGTGCTGCTGCAGACCCAGGGCGATGCGGTAGGAGACGTAGTAGGCCAGCGGCGGCAGCACGAGGATGCCGATGCGGCCCGCCCAGGTCATCGCGTTGAGGCTGATGTCGAACTTGTCGGCCAGCACGTCGTTGCCGCCGGAGACCAGCAGCACGACGTAGAACGTGATCGCCATGGCGCCCAGCGCGGTGCGCAGCGGGTTGTCCCGCGGGCGCTCGAGCAGGTTGTGCACGGCCTTGTCCTTGCTGAACCGCGCCTCGATGAACGGATAGAACAGCGGGAGCATGGTCAGGATGCCGGGCAGCACCACCGTGGGCCAGAAGATCGGCGGGATCGTGTAGCCGTCACCCCAGCCGAACAGGTCGAACCGGATCTCCCAGGCCGGGAAGAGACGGGTCGAGCCGTCGAGGAACATGACGTACCAGTCGGGCTGGCTCGCCGCCGAGACGACCGCGGCCTTGTAGGGGCCGAACAGCCAGATCGGGTTGATCTGGATCAGGCCGGCCAGCGCGGCGATCATCGCGAACACGATCATGAAGAAGCCGCCGGCCTTGGCCGCGAAGCCGGGGAACATCCGCACGCCGACGACGTTCTCGTTGGTGCGGCCGGGGCCGGGCCACTGGGTGTGCTTCTGCTTCACCAGCAGGCCCATGTGGACGCTGATGAGCGCGAGCAGCGCGCCCGGGATGAGCAGCACGTGCGCGATGTAGAGCCGGTCCAGGATCACGTCGCCCGGGAACTCGCCGCCGAAGAGGGAGGTGGTCACCCAGGTGCCGACGATCGGGATCGACAGCATGATGGCGCTGGCGATGCGCAGACCGGTGCCGGACAGCGCGTCGTCGGGCAGGGAGTAGCCGGCGAAGCCCTCCAGGAAGCCCATCCAGAACAGCAGCACGCCGACGATCCAGTTGGCCTCGCGCGGCTTGCGGAACGCGCCGGTGAAGAACACCCGGAACATGTGCACGACGATCGCGGCCATGAACAGCAGCGCCGACCAGTGGTGCATCTGGCGCATGAACAGGCCGCCGCGCACGTCGAACGACAGGTGCAGCGCCGTGTTGTACGCCTGCGACATCTCGACGCCCTGCAGCGGCGTGTAGCTGCCGCTGTACGTCACCTCGGCCATCGACGGGTCGAAGAACAGCGCCAGGAAGATGCCGCTGAGCAGCAGCACGACGAACGAGTAGAGCGCGATCTCGCCCAGCAGGAACGACCAGTGGTCGGGGAAGACCTTGTTCAGCAGCCGCCGCAGCGGAGTGGCCGCCTGGAAGCGCTCGTCGAGCGCCTCGGCCGACTTGGCCGGGAGGGCCCGGACGTCGAACTTACGCCGTTTCATGGCCGCTCCCAGAAGGCCGGTCCGATGGCGACCTTGTAGTCGGACACCGCTACGAAGTATCCCTCATCGTCCACCGTGATCGGCAGCTGCGGAAGCGACCGGCTGGCGGGGCCGAAGATCGGCCGCGCGTTGTCGGTGATCTGGAACTGCGACTGGTGGCACGGGCACAGCAGGCGGTTGGTCTGCTGCTCGTACAGGCTCGCCGGGCAGCCCGCGTGGGTGCAGATCTTCGAGTAGGCCACGAAGTTCTGCCACTGCGAGCCGTGGTTGACCGGCTTGGCGTGCTTCAGCGTTTCCTGCGCGTCGCCCTCGCGGAGGTGCAGGAGCAGGGTGGGCGAGTCGGCGTACTTGTTCGTCGCGCCGCCCGGGATGCCGGGGAAGACGGTGATCTGGCCGCCGATGCTGACGTCGGCCGGGCGGATCGGCGTGCCGTCCTCGTGCGTGAGACGGACCGGCTTGCCGCCGTTGTTGGCCGGGTCCCAGCCGGTCGTGAAGAACACGTTCTTCCCGTTCTGGGTCGGCGCCTTGATCATCGAGCCGACCAGCAGCGCGCCGGCCACCGCGCCGAGCGGGGCCGCGCCGGCCGCGAACGCCAGGCCGACGAAGCGGCGGCGCTTGAGGCCGAGCTCGTCGCCCATGTTGACGATGGTGGCCGCGGTGAGCAGCTGCTCGGTGCGGTCCGACGCGCCGTCGTGGCGCTCCTGGATCGAGACCTCCTCGGGGAGGAGCTTCTTCGACCAGGTGATGATGCCCAGGCCCAGGGTCAGCAGCGCGAGGCCGAGCGTCGCGCCGAGCACCGGGTTGTAGTAGGGGTACAGCTTCTGGTACGTCTCGTCGCCGTGCCCGTAGCGCCAGGGCCACGCGATGTAGGCGACCACGAACGCGGTCCCCATGAGGCCGGTGAGCAGGAACAGGAAGGCGAGCACGCGCTCGATGCGCTTCTCCGCCTTCGTCCCCGGCACCGGGAAGCGCGGCGCGTAGTGCACGATCTCGACACCGTCCCGGCGCGCGCCCTCCTTGACGAGGTCGAACCGGGTGAGGTTCGGGTCGCTGACGTCGAACGGCTCGACGGCCGCGTCGGTGTGCGTGGTCATGACTTCCCTGCAATCCACAGCGTGGCGAACACGAGCGCCGCGATACCGATGAGGAAGATGACGAGACCCTCAGGGACCGGGCCGTAGCGACCGATGTTCCAGCCACCGGGGTCTGTCTGCTGGTTCTTGTTGAGGTGCTGGATGTACGCGATGATCGCGGCCTTGTCGTCCGGGCTCAGCTGGTTGTTGCCGAACACCGGCATGTTCTGCGGGCCGGTCAGCATCGCGCCGTAGATGTCGCGGTTGGTGGAGTGCTCCAGCGTCGGGGCGAACTTGCCCGAGGACAGCGCGCCGCCGCCGGTGGAGAAGGCGTGGCAGGAGGAGCAGTTGACCCGGTAGAGCTCGCCGCCGTGGGCGAGGGTCTTGGGGTCGGACTGCGCCTTCTTCACGTCCGCGTCGAGGCTGCTCGCGCTCGGCAGCTGCGGGCCGCCGCCCAGCTCCTGGATGTAGGCGCCGAGGTCGGCGGCCTCGGCCGGGCTGAGCGCCGGCTGCTTGCGCTCGGCCTGGGCCTCCTGGCGGGCCAGCGGCATGCGGCCGGTGTTGACCTGGAACTCGACCGCGGCCGACCCGACGCCGATGAGGCTGGGGCCGCGGTCCTGCACGCCCTGGGCGTTGCCGCCGTGGCAGGTGATGCAGGAGGTCTCGTAAAGCGCCTTGCCGCGCTTCGCCTGCTCCGACAGGACCGGCGCGTCCTCGGCGCGGCCGACGCCGGGGGCGTATGCGCTGTAGAGGCCGCCGACAATTGTGAGCGCGGCGATCAGCCGCACGGCCGCCTCCAGCCGCCGGCGAAGCTTGCTCCGCGCCGCGCGCCTGCTCCCCGGGACCAGCCGGGCAAGCGGCCGCTTGCTCTGCTCAGAAGTCATGGCCTCACCTTTGTCGTCATCACCTATGTCGTCTCGGTGGTAGTAGTCAGCAGAAGGGGTCGAGGAGCGTGACGCGGCCCGACGGCTACTGCAGGAAGTAGATCATCGCGAACAGCGCGATCCAGACCACGTCGACGAAGTGCCAGTAGTAGGACACGACGATCGCCGCGGTCGCCTGGGCCGGGGTGAAGCGACCCATCGTCGTGCGGATGAGATAGATGATGAAGGCGATGAGGCCGCCCGTGACGTGCAGGCCGTGGAACCCGGTCGTCAGGTAGAACATCGAGCCGAACCCGTCGCCGTTGATCTTGACGCCCTCGTGGACGAGGTTGCGGTACTCGTTCACCTGGCCCAGCACGAAGACCAGACCCATGATGAACGTCAGCGCGAACCAGCGCCGCAGGCCGTGGACATCACCGCGCTCGGCGCGGAACACGCCGATCTGGCAGGTGATGGACGACAGCACGAGGATGATCGTGAATGTCAACGCGTAGGGGATCTTCAGCGCATCGGTGTGCCTCTCCCACAGCTCCGGCGCGGCTGCGCGGATGGAGAAGTACATCGCGAACAGCGCCGCGAAGAACATCAGTTCGCTGGAGAGCCACACGATCGTCCCGACACTGACCATGTTGGGCCTGGTCAGTGAGTGGATCTGGCTCTTGGCAATCGCTGGGGCCGCAGTCACAGCGCCATTATTGCCTCCGATCATCACCAGCTTTCCTCGGGGTCCACCAGACAGGGACTATCCGGGCGACGGCATAGTCTGGGGGCGTGTTCCACGCACTCGTCATCGCAGGTGAACCCGGCCCTCCGTCGGCCTCGTCGCTCCTGGGCTCCTTCCACGTCTCGTGGCTGACGCTGGCGCTGTTGACCGCGGCCGGGCTCTACCTCGCCGGGGTGGTCAAGCTGCACCGCCGGGGCGACCGCTGGCCGGTCGCGCGCACGGTGTTGTTCCTGTTCCCGGGCCTGGGCTCGATCGCCGCGGTGACGATGAGCGGGCTCGAGGAGTACGACACCGCGCTGCTGTCGATCCACATGATCCAGCACATGATCCTGTCGATGATCGCGCCGATCTTCCTGGCCCTGGGCGCGCCGGTGACGCTGGCGCTGCGCACGCTGCCGGCCGGCGGGCGCCGGGTGCTGCTGGCGGTCGTGCACTCGCGGGCGGCCAGGATCCTGGCGTTCCCGCTGGTGGCCTTCGGCTTCTTCGTGGTCACGCCGTTCGTGCTCTATTTCACGGACATCTACGGCCTCACCATGCGCCACGCGTGGGTCCACGAGCTGACCCACGCGCACTTCATCGCCGTGGGCTGCCTGTTCTTCTGGCCGCTGGTCGGCCTGGACCCGCTGCCGGGGCGGTGGCCGTACCCGGCCCGCGCGCTGCTGATGTTCCTGTCCACGCCGTTCCACACGGTGCTCGGGCTCACCATCATGCAGAGCAAGACGCTGCTGGGCGGGGACTGGTACCCGTCGCTGCACCTGAGCTGGGCCGACCCGGTCGCGGACCAGGTCACGGCGGGCGGCATCCTGTGGGCCGGCGGCGAGTTCGTGTCGGTGACGATGCTCGCGGTGCTGGTCGTGCAGTGGATGCGCCAGTCCGACCGCGAGGCCAAGCGGATCGACCGCCAGCTGGACCGCGAGGAGCGCCAGCGGCACGAGGAGGCCGAGTGGTCGGCCCGCACGGGAATCGCCATCACCCCGGACGGTACGATCCCCGAGGCAGACGCCACACGAGGAGCAGCACGCACATGAGCGAGCACATTGTCCTGCTGTACAGCGACGACCCCGAGGTCCGCGACCGCATGCGGCTGGCCATCGGCACCCGCCCCGCGGCCGACCTGACGGTGAAGTTCGTCGACGCCTCGACGTACGCCGAGGTCGTCAAGCTGGTCGACACCACCGACATCGACCTCCTGGTCCTCGACGGCGAGGCCACCCCCGGCGGCGGGCTGGGCATCGCCCGGCAGCTCAAGGACGAGATCACCGACGCGCCCCCGGTCGTGCTGGCCATCGCCCGCGCCGCGGACCGCTGGCTCGCCTCCTACGCGAAGGTCGAGGGCACGATCATGTACCCGCTCGACCCGGTCACCACCGGGGAGACCGTCTCCGCCCTGCTCCGCGCGTACCCCGCGATCCGCCGGTAAGCCGCATCCCCCGGTACGCCGCATCTCCCGGTACGACACCCCCCACTCCTGGAGGCCGCCATGGGCGAGCGCACCTGGCCGACGCTGCTCACCGCCCTGCTCCGCGGGGACGACCTGTCCACCGAGGACACCAAGTGGGCGATGGGTGAGATCTTCACCGGGTCGGCCACGCCCGTGCAGACGGCCGCCTTCGTGATCGCGCTGCGCGCCAAGGGCGAGACGGCGGCCGAGGTCGCCGGGTGCGCGGAGATGATGCTGGCCCACTCGACCCCGGTGCCGATCTCCGACGACCTGCGCAACGCGGCCGTCGACATCGTCGGCACCGGCGGGGACCGGGCCAACACCGTGAACATCTCCACCATGGCCGCGGTGGTCACGGCGGCCGCCGGGGTGCCGGTGGTCAAGCACGGCAACCGGGCCGCGTCCTCCTCCACCGGCGCGGCCGACCTGCTCGAGGCGCTCGGGGTCACGATCGACCTGGGGGCCGAGGAGGTGGCCCGCTGCGTCGCCGAGGTCGGCATCGGCTTCTGCTTCGCCGCACGGTTCCACCCCGGCATGCGCCACGCCGGCGTGCCGCGCCGCGAGATGGGCGTGCCGACGGTGTTCAACTTCCTCGGCCCGCTGACCAACCCGGGCCGGCCCACGGCGGCCACCATCGGCTGTTTCGACCTGCGGATGGCGCCGGTGATGGCCGGGGTCATGGCCGGCCGGGGGTACTCCGTGCTGCTGGTCCGCGGCGAGGACGGCCTCGACGAGTTCACCACCGCCGCCCCGACGAGGGTCTGGGTGGTCACCGGCGGCACGGTCACCGAGACCGTGCTCGACAGCGCCGACCTGGGCCTGCCCCGCTCCGCCCCGGGCGACCTGCGCGGCGGCGACTCGGCCCACAACGCGGACGTGGCCCGGCGGATGTTCGCCGGCGAGCCCGGCCCGGTGCGCGACGCGGTGCTGCTCAACGCGGCCGCCGCGATCACGGCTCGGGGCGGCATCGACCCGGAGAACCTCCAGGGCCAGCTCAAGGCCGGCCTCGAGCGCGCGGCCGCGGCGGTGGACTCGGGGGCGGCGACGGCCCTGGTCGAGCGCTGGGCGGCGTTCGAGCCCACCGAGTAACGCGTCAAGGCCGCCGAGTCCCGAGCCGCGCATAACCGACAAGCCGGGCCGCGCGTTGTTTGGGGCATGGCCGAACTGCCGCGCAACAACCCGAAGAAGGCGCTACTCTCCGCCGTCGTGGCCGGCGCCCTGACGATCGGCTTCGTCGGCATGGTTGCCCGCTCCTGCAGCGCGCCGGCCAAGCAGCAGGCCGAGTCGGCCAACGAGGCCCTGGAGATGGTCGACTCGCTCGCCTCCCGGCTCGTGCTCGGGCTCGACTCGGACGCGACGATGCAGTACGGCACGCCCACCGGCGCGGTCGTGACGGTGTCGCAGTCGGCGCCGCGGCGGGCGTACCGCAGCGGAGCCGTGACCTACATCTCGACGCCCGACGGCACGTTCCTGTGCCTGACCGGCCCTGCCCCCTCCCCCGCCAAGGGCAAGAAGCCCACCACGGTGCCCGTGACATGCCAGCAGGGCCCGGGGGCGGACACGATGTCCCCCACCGAGGCCAAGGCCATCAGCGAGGCGTTCGGGGGCGAGTTCCTGGCCCCCGAGGCGGCCCTGGGGCGCCTGGCCACGATCGCCCGGGGCCAGGGGGTGCGGGCCGGGGCCTCCAAGCGCGGCGACGCGCAGTGCGTCTCGGTCACCGCCACCGGGATTCGCACCGAGACCGCGTGCGTGAACCCGGCCGGGCTGCTCGCCTACTTCCAGGGCACGTCCGACGCGGGCAAGGCGACCGAGCTGGTGCTGCAGTACACCACCCCCAGCGTCAGCGAGGAGGCCTTCCAGCCGCCGCGGGCGGTCGGCCCCTCCCCCACGCCGTCTTCCGCGAAAGCGTCCAAACCGTAACCCGACACGCGGGCGAGGATCCGGCCCACGGCCGCGCGGCGATGGCACGGTGGCGGCATGGAGCTGCACTGCGACACCTGCGGCCAGGTGCGGACCTTCGAACGCCCGCCGTGCCCCGACCACTCGCCGGCGAACCGCGCGGACCGGGCCTGCACGGGCTGCGGCACGGTCGTCGCGATCGCCCCGGTGATCCTGCTCATGGACCGGCGTCCGCGGGTGCTGCTGCGCCGGCCGAGCCACCGCGCCGCCTGAATCCCGCTCGGCTATTGAACGCAGACTTCCCACCACGGACGGCATCGACAGACAGCAATCAGTCGTGCACTACGACCTGAAGGCCAAGGCACGAAAAAGGGGGCCCCGAGGGCCCCCTTTTTCGCGAAGCTCAGTGCTCGGCGCCGCGGCGGGTGCCGGTGTAGTACTCGAACATCAGGCCGGAGGTGGTGAGCAGCACCGACACCAGGCCGACGGCCACGAGCCACCACTGGTCGAACGCCAGGCCGAGGCTCGCGATCATGGCCGAGAAGGCCAGGCCGACGGGCCAGTAGCTGCCCGGGCTGAAGAAGCCCAGGTCGCCGGCGCCCTCGGCGATCTCCGCGTCGGGGCGGTCCTCCGGACGCGGCTCGATGCGCCGGGAGATCAGGGCCAGCGCGCCGCCGATCATGGTCAGCAGCAGGCCGGACAGGATCAGCGCGATCACGCCGATCCACTCGACGCCGCGGTGCCCGGTCTGCTCGGGCGACGCGGCGCTGGTCCACCAGCCGTAGAGCCCGGCCATGGCGAAGATGAACAGCGCCAGCACGAAGAAGAGACGGTTCTCAGCCTTCATTTCCGTGCCCCTGTCAGCTCGAGGACCGCTTGGTGCGGTCGGTGTCGAACGGGTGCGTCGTCGTGGCGTAACCCTTGTTCGGGAAGCCGAGCGACGCGAGCGCCTCGGGGGTGCTCTTGCCCGCGGTGCGCAGGGACAGGTACTGCGTGTACTGGTCCGGGTCCACGACCCGCAGCTCGAAGTTCATCATCGAGTGGTACGTGCCGCACAGCTCGGCGCACCGGCCCACGTAGGCGCCCTGGGCGTTGTCCTTGAGCTTGATCTCGAACCGGTTCTCCACGCCCGGGATGACGTCCCGCTTGAACAGGATGTCCGGCACCCAGAACGAGTGGATGACGTCCCGCGAGGTCTCCTTGAACTGCACCGTCTTGCCCGCCGGCAGCACCAGCACCGGGATGTAGTCGTCCGAGCCGACCGTGCTGATCTCCTTGCCGTCCGGGCCCTTGGTGTTCGTGTAGACGAACTGCCAGTTCCACTTGGAGGCGACGACCTCGACGTTGACGTCCGGATTCTTGGAGAGCCGGTCCACGTCGGTCTGGATGATCGCGGTATAGAAGAACAACACGGCGATGACCACGAACGGCGCCACCGTGTAGAGAATCTCGAACGGCATGTTGTAGCGCGTCTGCGGCGGCAGCGCGTCGCCCCGCTTCCGGTAGCGCACGACGCACCAGAAGATCAGACCCCAGACGAAGACACCGACGGCGAGCGCCGCGACGACCGACCCGATCCACAGGTCGAACATCCGGTCGCCCTGCTCCGTGATGCCCTTCGGCCAACCGAAGCCGTTGAACGTGTCCTCGACGGAGCATCCGGCGAGCAGGGTCGTCACCCCAACGGCCGAGACGGCGAGCCCGATGGCGCGCGCGGGGCTCAAACCTCTTGAGACCACCTGCTCCTGCCTCCTTAGCAGCGCCGTGAAAGCGATCTTCAGATAGCTTCGCACGGCAAGCCTCACCAACGCTGGCGAGCGTACTCGACCATGTGCGGTCCGCCCGGCTTGGGGTGGCCGTGTCCGGGTCGCGATACCGTTGCCCGGGTGGGCGTCTACTTGGACTCGGCCACCGCCGCTCCCCCTCATCCCGTTGCCAGGCAAGCATTTCTGGCCGCCGCCGAGGACGGCTGGGCCGACCCCGGGCGGCTCTACACACCCTCCCGCCGGGCCCGCCGGCTGCTGGACGCGGCCCGGGAGACGGCCGCCTCGGTGCTGGGCGTGCGCCCGGACGAGCTGCACTTCACCGCCGGTGGGGCGGACGCGGTCCGGCGGGCCGTGGAGGGCGTGCGGCGCTCCCGCGACCGGCGCGTGGTGGTGCACACCGCGGTCGAGCACTCGTCGGTCATCAAGGCCGCCGGAGACGCCGCGGTGAGTGTGCCGGTGTCGCGCACCGGGGTGGTCGACCTGTCCGCCCTGGGATCCGCGGTCAATTCCCCGGAAGTGGCCCTGGCCGCCGTCCAGAGCGCGAATCATGAGGTGGGGACGGTGCAGCCGGTGGCCGCGGCGGCCGAGCTGTGCGCCGCCGCCGGGGTGCCGCTGCTGGTCGACGCCGCCCAGTCGATCGGCCGGGTGCCGCTGCCCGGGGGCTGGTCGCTGCTGGCCGGCAGCGCCCGCAAGTGGGGCGGGCCGGCCGGGGTGGGCGTGCTCGCGGTCCGCAAGGGCACCCGGTGGGAGTCCCCCTGGGACGACGGGGTGCCGGACGTGCCCGCGGTGGTCGCGGCCGCGGCGTCGCTGCGGGCCGTGGCCGAGGAGGCCCGGCAGGAGTCGGTACGGCAGGCCGCCCTCGTCGCCGAGATCCGCCGCGCGGTCGCGCAGACCGTGCCCGACGTGGAGGTGGTCGGCGAGCCGGACGAGCGGCTGCCCCACATCGTCACCTTCTCCTGCCTCTACGTCGACGGCGAGGTGCTGCTGCAGGCCCTCGACCGGGCCGGCTTCGCGGTGTCCTCGGGCTCGGCCTGCACCTCGGACACCCTGCGGCCCTCGCACGTGCTCGCCGCGATGGGCGTGCTCACCCACGGCAACGTGCGGGTCTCGCTCCACGGCGGAGTATCCGCCGGGGACGTCCGCGAGTTCCTCGGCGTGCTGCCGGGGCTGGTCGCGCAGGCGCGGGCGGAGGCCGGGCTGTGAGCGGTCCGCAGCGCGGCGGAGGTCCCGTGACCCATGTCATCGATGCGCTCGGCAAGCGGTGCCCGCTGCCGGTGATCATGCTGGCGAAGACGGCCGCCGGCCGGCCGCCCGGGACCGAGATCGCGGTGCTGGCCGACGACCCGGCGGCGGCCGTGGACATCCCGGCCTGGTGCCGGATGAAGGGGCACACGTTCGTGGCGACCGAGGGCGACCGCCACACCGTGCGGCTCTAACCCCGCCCTTCGACGGTGGACCCAGGCGGGCGTCGACGGCGGAACGCGGCGGGACGGGCGGAGGCGGGCGCGCGGACGTCTCACGTGACCTTCACGGGGACACCTTGCGCGCGGGGGTCAGGCGGCCTGGGCGATGATGACGCCGGTGCGGCCGAAGGGGACACCTTGCGCGCGGGGTCAGGCGGCGGTGGGGCCGCCCGAGCCGCGCAGGCGGCGGATGAGCAGGTATGCCTCGCAGCCCAGGCACAGGCCGAAGAAACCGTTGAGGAACGCCGCTACCAGGGCGAACGCCGCGAAGATGACGCCGAGGACCGTGGCGCCGGACAGGTAGCCCGCCGCGGCGACGACGGCGAAGACCAGGCCGACGGTCTGAGCGAAGCGGACCGGGGCCGGGTCCTCGCGCTCGGCCGGCGGCGCGAGGCGGGGCGCCACGAGATGGCGATAGACGAGGCCGTACGGCGTGCGGCGCGGATCGTAGGCGCCGATGGCAAAGATCACAGCCTGGGCGAGGGCGAGCCAGCCGCTGCCCGTGAGCAGGACGACCACGAAGACGATCGTGGTGAGCACGGCGGCGAACCTCGGTCCGCGGGGGTCCAGTCCTGTCGTGTTCATGCCGCCATGACCTCCGTGACCGTGCGGCGTAGCTCGGATCTGTCGGGGACGCCGACGGTGCGGCGGGCGATGCGGCCGCCGCGGTCGACGATCAGCAGCGTGGGCAGGCGCCAGATGTCGAGGGACTTCACGGCGTCGAGGTGCGCGTCGGCGTCGACCTCGACGTGCCGTACACCTGGAAGGGTCTGGACGAGGTCGGCACAGACGGCCTTCACCTGGCGGCACGGGGCGCAGGTGGCCGAGGTGAAGTGCAGCAGGACGACGCCGTCGGCGGCGCCCGGGGGCAGCAGGCCGGTCGGCAGGGGCGGGCGCTGCAGGTCGCCGGCCGACACGCGGAGGCGACCGTAGCGGGCCCGGTAGAGCAGGCCGGCGACGGTCGCCGCGGCGAGGACCGCCAGGACCAGGTACGTCACGGCGGCCACGATACTCCGATCCCTATCTAGTCGATAGGGATACGTTGATCACGCGGGGAGGTGGGCGCGGATCTCGTCGGCGGCGGAGTCGCCGTAGGTGACGGCGATGCGCTTGGCGAAGTCGTCACGCTGGATGGCGTACTCCTGGGGGCCGACGGTCTCGAGCACCAGCGCCGCCACCGTCGAGCCGACCTGGGCCGCCCGCTCCAGGTCCAGGCCCCACGACAGGGCGGCGAAGAAGCCGGCCCGGAACGCGTCGCCGACGCCGGTCGGGTCGACGCTCTGCACCCCGCGCAGCGCCGGGACGCGGATCTCGGCGTCGAGGCTCGCGCTGCGGATGAGCGCGCCGTCCTTGCCCAGCGTGGTGACGATGATGCCGACCTTGTCCAGCAGCACTTCCGTGGTCAGGCCGGTCTTGGACTGCAGCAGCTCGAACTCGTATTCGTTGGTGAGCAGGTAGGCGGCGTCGTCGACGAGCTTGGCGATGTCCGGGCCGGACATGAAGGCCAGCTGCTGGGAGATGTCGGCGGCGAAGGGGATGCCCAGCTCGCGGCACTCCTCGGTATGGCGGATCATGCCGACCGGGTCGTTGGCGCCGATGATGACCAGGTCGAGGCCGGCGGCGCGGCTCGCGACCGGGGAGAGCTCGATGTTGCGGGCCTCGGACATCGCGCCCGCGTAGAACGAGGCGATCTGGTTCATGTCGTCGTCGGTGGTGCAGACGAAGCGGGCGGTGTGAGCAATCTCGCTGATGTAGATCGACTCGCAGTCCACCCCGTGGCGGGTGAGCCAGCTGCGATAGTCGTCGAAGTCGGCGCCGACCGCGCCGACCAGGATCGGGCGCAGGCCGAGCTGGCCCATGCCGTAGGCGATGTTGGCGGCGATCCCACCGCGGCGGACCGTGAGGTCGTCGACGAGGAACGACAGCGACACCTTGTGCAACTGGTCGGCCAGGAGCTGCTCGGCGAAGCGGCCCGGGAAGTGCATCAGGTGGTCGGTCGCGATCGAGCCGGTGACGGCGATCTTCATAGGAAACCCTCGATGGATTCGGGCGGGTGAAACGAGCCTGAACAGACTACCCTCCGGACCTTTACTTTCCCGTTATACGCAGAACGACCACCCGACCTGGGTCGGGTGGTCGTTCTGCGTTTTTTTCTCAGCCTTTTTGAGGCTCAGCGTTCTCGAGGGCTTAGTGGAACGAGTCGCCGCAGGCGCAGGAGCCCTGGGCGTTGGGGTTGTCGATGGTGAAGCCCTGGGCGTCGATGCGGTCGGCGAAGTCGATCGTCGCGCCGGTCAGGTAGGGCACGCTCATGCGGTCGACGACGACCTCGAAGCCGTCGTAGGTGCTGATCTTGTCACCGTCGAGCGAACGCTCGTCGAAGAACAGCTGGTAACGCAGGCCGGAGCAGCCACCGGGCTGCACCGCGACGCGCAGCCGCAGGTCGTCCCGGCCCTCCTGCTCGAGCAGCGCCTTCACCTTGAGAGCGGCATCCGCGGTGAGGCCGATGCCGGCCGGGTTGTCCGTCTGAACGGGCTCGGCAAGCTGCGAAGCGGTCACGATCAAGCTCCCTGCGGTGATGTCTACAGTTCCTTCAGAAGCCAACACCGCGGCTTCCGATGGCATTCCCTCTCATACTGACACGGTTTCTGCTAGCGGCTCCACTGCCAGGGCTTTCCGTTCCCGGACCCACCCGCGGCCCCTGTGGCCCCACCTGCGGCAAGTGGCCCTACGACCTGTGGCCAGCGGCTCCCCGCTTCGCGAGGCGGCGGCCCGGCCGGCGCGGGCGGCGGCTAGCGGCTCCACTGCCTCGCGAGGCGCCGGCCCAGCTCACGCAGGCCGTCGCCAGGGCGGGCGAGGGCCGTGGCCACGCTGCCGAAGTGCTCCACCAGGCTGTGGGCCTCGGTGACGCCGATCGAGGCGGCCTCCCGACGCCCCGCGTCGACCCGGCCGGCCAGCACCACGCAGGGCACGCCGAGGTCGCGTGCGGCGTTCGCCACACCGGCCACGACCTTCCCGCGCAGCGACTGCTCGTCGAAGGAGCCCTCGCCGGTCACCACCAGCCCGGCCTCCTCCAGCTCGGCGTCGAGCCCGGTGAGCCGCCGGACCAGCCCGATCCCGGACTCGACCCGCCCGCCGAGCGCGAGGATCGCCGCCCCGAGCCCGCCGGCCGCCCCCGCCCCCGGCAGGCCCGCGAGGCCGGCCGGCGCTGCCGGGAGCCCTCCCAGCACCTCGGCGAAGCGGGTCAGCGCCCCGTCGAGCACGAACACGTCCTCGCGGCCGGCGCCCTTCTGCGGCCCGTACACCGCGCTCGCCCCGTGCAGGCCGAGCAGCGGGCTGTCCACGTCGGTGGCGGCCACCAGCGTGGCCCCGCGCAGCCGGGGCTCGCCGCCGAGCGCCGCGACGCCGGCGAGGGCCGCTCCCCCGTACGGCAGCGCGTACCCGGCCGCGTCCAGCGGCGCCGCCCCGACCGCGGCGAGGAAGCCCGCCCCGCCGTCGTTGGTCGCGCTGCCCCCGAGCCCGATGACGACCTCCCGAGCCCCGGCCTCCAGCGCGGCGAGGACCAGCGACCCGAGGCCGAACGTCGTGGTGTGTTTGGGATCACGCTCCGCCTCGGCGAGCAGGTGCAGGCCGCAGGCCTCGGCGCTCTCGACGTACGCGGTCTCGCCGTCCAGCAGCACGTGGCCCTCGACCGGGCGGCCGAGCGGGTCGGTGGCCGGCACGGCGAAGCGCTTGGCGTCGGGCAGGGCCGCGGCCAGCACCTCCCCGAAGCCGGGGCCGCCGTCGGAGAGCGGGCGCAGCACCAGCTCGTCGCCGGGCTTCTCGGACCGCCAGCCCTCGGCGAACGCCTCGGCCGCGCCGACGGCCGAGATCGTGCCGGCAAACTTGTCGGGACACACGAGCACGCGCATTCGGACATTGTGCGCGCCGCCCGCGCTCACGGTCGCCGCGCGGTCTCTGTTGCGTCGATTCCCGACATGTCGGGCGCTGGCGCGCCACGACATGTCGTATTTATACCCCGGCAGGCGGAATTTCGGGGCGAGACACCATCCGGCGTATCGGGTGAAGGGTTTATATCGCCCGTCGGGCGAAAAGTCGGATAAGTCGTGGCGCGGAGCGCCCGACTTATCCGAAAAGCCAGTTTTGCCGGTCATCGTGCATGTCACAGTTCCCGCCGCGGCGCAGCGTGGGACGATCAGGACGTGACCTGGGCTGAACCTTCGTCTACCGCCACCGCGTTGCTGTTGCTGGGGCGTGGCACCGATCCCGACACCGAAAAAGGGGTCGAGTGTCCCGGCGACCTGCCCGCGCCCAGCGATCCTGGGCTGGTCGAGCGCGCCCGTGCCGCCAAGGCCGCGCTCGGCGATCGCGTCTTCGTGCTGGGACACCACTACCAGCGCGACGAGGTGATCCAGTTCGCCGATGTGACCGGGGACTCCTTCAAGCTCGCGCGGGAGGCCGCGGCGCGGCCCGAGGCCGAGTACATCGTGTTCTGCGGCGTGCACTTCATGGCCGAGAGCGCGGACATCCTCACCTCCGACGCGCAGCGGGTCGTGCTGCCCGACCTGGCCGCCGGGTGCTCGATGGCCGACATGGCCGTGCTCTCGCAGGTCGAGAAGGCCTGGGAGCGGTTCGTGGCGCTGGGGATCGCCGAGGACGTCGTGCCGGTGACGTACATGAACTCCTCGGCCGACATCAAAGGCTTCGTCGGGCGCAACGACGGCGTCGTGTGCACCTCGTCGAACGCCGAGACGGCGCTGCGGTGGTCGTTCGAGCAGGGCAGCAAGGTGTTCTTCCTGCCCGACCAGCACCTCGGGCGCAACACCGCCGTGCTCAAGCTCGGCTTCGAGCTCTCGGACTGCGTGCTCTACGACCCGCACAAGGCCAACGGCGGGCTCACGGACGAGCAGCTCCTCGCGGCCAGGATGATCCTCTGGCGGGGGCACTGCTCGGTGCACGGGCGGTTCTCGCTCGACGCCGTGCAGGACGTGCGCTCCCGGGTGCCGGGGGTCAACGTCCTGGTCCACCCCGAGTGCCGACACGATGTCGTCACCTCGGCCGACTACGTGGGCTCCACGGAGTACATCATCCGCATGATCGACAACGCGCCGGCCGGCTCGGCGTGGGCGATCGGGACCGAGCTCAACCTGGTCCGGCGGCTCTCGCTGGCGCACCCGGACAAGCAGATCATGTTCCTGGAGCGCAACGTCTGCTACTGCTCGACGATGAACCGGATCGACCTGCCGCACCTGGTGTGGGCGCTCGAGGAGCTCGTCGCCGGGCGGGTGCCCAACCAGATCACGGTCGATGAGCAGACGGCGCACTACGCGCGGGTCGCCCTCGACCGGATGCTCGCGCTGCCGTAGGACTCACCCGTTGCGCCGGGATGCCGGCGCCCCCGCCGAGGGGCGCCGGCGTCTGCTGAGCGCATAGGGGGCCGTCACCCTCTGTGGTGATCTGTGTCCGAGTCCCGTCTTCGTGCCAGGGCTGACGTGCGCCCGACTTTTGCATGCAGTAGATGTGGATATGCTGCGCGGGCGATGCGGCGCGATTTGCGCGCTCGGTCACGCTGTGTCAGCGTCTTGCTTCTATTTCCTGCCTGCAGGAGGGGTTTCGTGACCAACTACGACGCCGGTGACGTCCTCACCGTGCACGGCGGCGCGCCGCTCAACGGCGACCTCCGTGTGCGCGGTGCCAAGAACCTCGTCTCCAAGGCGATGGTGGCCGCGGTGCTCGGTGAGACCCCGAGCCGGTTGTACGACGTCCCTGCGATCCGCGACGTCGAGGTGGTCACGGGCCTACTGGAGCTGCACGGCGTGAAGGTCACGCGGGGCAAGCTCGACGGCGAGCTGCACTTCGACACGTCCGACGTCGAGTCGGCCAACGTCGACGAGATCAACGTGCACGCCGGCTCCAGCCGCATCCCGATCCTGTTCTGCGGCCCGCTGCTGCACCGGCTCGGCCACGCGTTCATCCCCGACCTCGGCGGCTGCAACATCGGCGGCCGGCCGATCGACTTCCACATTCAGGCGCTGCGCGAGTTCGGCGCGGTCGTGGACAAGTCCGAGAAGGGCATGGACATCACCGCGCCCGACGGGCTCAGGGGCGCGAAGCTGGAGCTGCCGTACCCGTCGGTCGGCGCCACCGAGCAGATCCTGCTCACCGCGGTGCGCGCCGAGGGCGTCACCGAGCTGCGCAACGCCGCCGTCGAGCCGGAGATCATCGACCTCATCTGCGTGCTGCAGAAGATGGGCGCGATCATCAAGGTGCACACCGACCGGGTCATCGAGATCCAGGGCGTGCCCCGCCTGACCGGCTACACCCACCGGCCGATCCCGGACCGCATCGAGGCGGCCAGCTGGGCCGCGGCGGCGCTGGCCACCCGCGGCGACGTGTTCGTCAAGGGCGCGCGGCAGGCCGACATGATGACCTTCCTCAACCTGTACACGTCGGTCGGCGGCGCGTTCGAGATCGACGACACCCCGGGCGAGGGCGGCATCCGCTTCTGGCACCCGGGCGGCGAGCTCAAGGCCGTGGCCATGGAGACCGACGTGCACCCCGGCTTCATGACCGACTGGCAGCAGCCCATGGTCGTGGCGCTCACCCAGGCCCGGGGCCTGTCGATCGTGCACGAGACGGTGTACGAGCGGCGGCTGGGCTACACGGCGGCGCTCAACCAGATGGGGGCGACGATCCAGACGTACCGCGAGTGCCTGGGCGGCACGCCCTGCCGCTTCGGCCGGCGCAACTTCATGCACTCGGCGGTCATCGCCGGGCCGTCCAAGCTGCACGCGGCGGACCTGGTGATCCCCGACCTGCGGGCCGGCTTCAGCCACCTGATCGCGGCCCTGGCCGCCGAGGGCACCTCCCGGGTGTACGGCGTGAAGCTCATCCAGCGCGGCTACGAGGACTTCGAGGCCAAGCTCAACGGGCTGGGTGCCCACGTCGAGCTTGGCTGAGCGCACGGTGCGTAACAGCCACCCGGCCGGCGCGTTGCGGGAAATCGGCTGAGAGGTAGCCGACGCTGCTGATCTTCCGCAGCGTCGGCTACCCTTCGTGTCGTGCCGTCGCTGTTTCGTCGTAAGCCAGAAGAGCCCGAAGCCTCCGTTGCCGTCTCCGAGCCCGAGACGTCGGCGACGCGGAAGGGCTACACCCCCAGCAAGGAAGAGCTGGGCGTGAAGACGCCCAAGCGCGTGATCGCCGGGCGTCGGGTCGCCGAGCCGCCTGCGGCCAACCGCAAGGAGGCCGTCAGGAAGATGCGCGAGAAGCAGCGGCAGGAGCGGCTCGAGGCCCGCGAGGGCATGGCCAACGGCGAGGACCGCTTCCTGCTGGCCCGCGACAAGGGCCCGGTCCGCCGCCTGGTGCGCGACATCGTGGACTCCCGCCGCACGATCGGCACCTTCTTCTTCGGCACCACGTTCCTCGTCATGATCGTGGGCTTCAACCGCTCGCTGGACCCGAGCATCTACATCGCCGCCAACGCGCTGTTCTTCGTGATGCTGCTGGCCACCCTCGTCGACGGCTTCATGATCTCCCGCAGCGTGAAGAAGCTGGTCAAGCAGCGTTTCCCGGACGCCAAGGACAAGATGGGCTCGCTGTACCTCTACGCGGTCATGCGCTCGATCTCGTTCCGTTTCATCCGCAACCCGAAGCCGCAGGTCAAGATCGGTCAGCCCATCTGATCCCCTGCCGGCCGCCCGGACACGTTTCGGCGGCGGCGGTGGCGGTGGAGGGGCTCCAAGCCGTAGTCTCCCTTCGCGACCGGACCACAGTGTCACCGGTAGGCGCGTGGTGGGCGCCGGTGCAGCATGGTTGCCGGAGTGTGGCGAGGAGAGCGAAGCTGTGAGCGACGAGTACCCGGGAGAAGAGCCGGGAACCGCCGCGCCCACCTGGGCGGCCGTGCCGACCGTGCCCTGGGGCCGAGTTCCGGAACAGCGACGCGACGAGGCCGACCGAATCGGGCGCGGCCAGCACCGCGGCCAGGCCCCTGACCAGGGTGGATACGACTCGCGCGGCCGCGGCTACGACGACCGCCGCCCGCACGCCGACCCCCGCGGCTACGACGACGGGCGCGACCACGGCGCCGCGCGGGAGTATGACGAGCGCCGCGCCCCCGACCGCCCTCGCGGCTATGACGAGCCCCGCGGCTACGACGACCGCCGGGGGCACGGCGACCAGCGCCCCCACGACGACCGCCGTGGATACGACGAGCCCCGCGGCTATGACGACCGGCGTGGATACGACGGCCCCCGTGGTTACGACGACCGGCGCGGCTATGACGAGCCGCGCGGCTATGACGACCGGCGCGGGTACGACGAGCCGCGCGGCTACGACGACCGGCGCGCCCGCGACGACCGCCGCTACGACGACCGCCGGGACCACGGCGACCCCCGCGGCCGCGGTGACCAGCGCGGCTACGGCGACGGCCGGGACTCCACCGACGGCCGCAGGTACGACGAGCGCCGCGACCACGACGACCGCCGCGACTTCACCGACGGCCGCGGATTCGCCGACCCGCGCGAACACAGCGACCCGCGCGACCACGACGACCGCCGCGACTTCACGGACGGCCGCGGGTTCGCCGACCAGCGCGACCACGGCGACCCCCGCGACCCCCGCGACTTCACCGACGGCCGCGGGTTTGCCGACCGGCGCGACCACGACCAGCGCGGGGCCGATCCTCGCGATCCGCGCGGGTACCCGCCGGGCCGCGGTGCGGAGCCGGGCGGCTACCCGGCGCGACCGGCGCAGGGCATTGCGTACGGGCGGCCGCGCAGCCGGGCGCTCGACGAGCCGACCGACGAGGTGCCGCGGGTACGGCGGAGCAATCCCGGGCATCCCCGGACCGTGAACCCGCAGGCCGGGACGTCGGCGCCGGTGCGCTCCTCCGGGCGGGCCACAGTCGGCCGGGCGACGCCGGGCGTCTACGGCACGCCCGAGAACGCCCCGGTCAGCTCGGCACCCGTGAGTTCGGCCCCCGTCAGTTCCGTGCCCGTGAGTTCGGCCCCGGTCAGCTCCGCGCCCGTGAGCTCAGCTCCCGTCAGCTCGGCCCCCGTGAGTTCGGCCCCGGTCAGCTCGGCGCCCGTAAGCTCGGCTCCCATGGGTTCGGCCCCCATGAGTTCTGCGCCAGTCAGCTCGGTGCCGGTCAGCTCGGCGCCGGTCAGCTCGGCGCCGGTGAGCGCTGCTCCCGTGAGTAGTGCGCCAGTGAGTTCGGCGCCTGCGGGGCCGGGTCCGGTCGTGTACGGGCCGATCACCCCGAGGCGGAACAACCCCGGGCAAATCCCCCACGGACCAGTCGACTCCAGGTCGGGCAGCCCCGAGCCGTTCACCCCGGCGGAGGCGGCTCCCGAGCCGCCGCGCAACGCGCCGGTCAGCGCCGCGCCCGTCAGTAGTGCACCCGTGAGCAGCGCGCCCGTCAGTAGCGCGCCGATGGCGGGGGCGCACGCGAGCGATGCCCCGGAGGCGCCGGCCGGTAGCGGAGCACACGCGGCCGGGCCGCACGCCGCCGGAACGCATACTGCTGGGACACACGCTGTCAGCGCGCACTCCGCTGAAGCGCATGCTGCCGGTACGCATACTGTTGGAGCGCACGCTGTCAGTACGCACGCCGGAGCCCACGCCGCTGGTGGCCATGTGGCCGAGGGGCCTGCGCGCGACGCCGAGAGTGAGGGCGACGGGGAGGCCGCGCACGGCGCGCCCTCCGGGGGCGAGGGTGCCGGTGGGGGTGTCGAGGTCAACGCGAGTGCGACGGGCGGAAGCGTGAGCTCAGGCGGTACGAGTGCCGGGTCCTCCGGTCCTGGGATCCGCGTCGAGTTCGTGGAGGTCGGCGAGCCGCCGGCGCCCGCCGTGGCGTCCGGGGACTCCATGGGGGCGTATCGCTCGGCGCAGCTGACCGGGGCCGGGGTCGACGGGCTGCAGGCGACCGGGTACCTGCCCATCGTGCGGCCGGGGGCCGAGGGGTTCCCGCCCGAGCTGGCGGCGATCGCGCCGACCTCGCCGCCGGGGCCGCGGGCCGAGCCGGCGGCCGGGCCCGATCCGGAGCAGGTGCTGGCGTCGTTCGTCTGGCGGTTCGATCCCGACACGCTGCGTGAGCAGGTCGAGGGGGACGAGGCGGTGCGGGTCACCGAGATCCGCGACCAGCTCACGGCGAAGCTGAACGGGGTCTCGGACAACCCGACGCGGGCGCGGCTGCTCAGCCTCCGGGCGGTGGTGTCGCGGATCCTCGGGGACCTGCCCAAGGCGTTCGCCGACGGCAAGCTGGCGCTCGCGCACGCGGAGGCGACCGGCGAGCTGCGGCGCATCGCGATCGCGCAGGCGCGCCTGGCGCACGTGCTGCAGTGGCAGGAGGAGTTTGACGAGGCCGACCGGCTGTTCACGCTGGCCAACTCCTCGGAGCTGCCGGACCGGCTGCGGGCCACCATGCACCAGCACGCCGGCAAGTGCGCGTACGACCAGGGGCGCTACATGGAGGCCTGCAACCACTTCGAGCGGGCGCTGGACCTGCGCAAGGAGGAGGATCCGGAGCTCATCGCGCAGACCGAGCTGGCCCTGGACGCGGTGTTCCGGCGGGTGGCCGAGAAGGGATGGGGGCCGTATCCCCGCAGCCGCGACGAGATCCTGCAGATCCGCAAGGCGCCCTCCCCCGCGTTCGACGAGCAGACCCAGCGCTGGGGGTACATCGAGGCCGACGGCAACTTCGTCATCGGGCCCGGGTACCTCGATGTGCAGCCGTTCCGCGACGGCGTGGCCTGGGTGCAAGGACAGGGCGCGCAGAACTGGCAGCTCATCGACGACGGCGGCGGGGTGCTGATCGAGCCCGCGGACGGGTACATCGGCGTGGGCAGCTTCTCCGACGGCGTGGCCTGGGTGTCGCGCGACGGCACCACGCGGTGGATCGCCATCGACAAGAACAACACCGTGCTGATCTCCACTGGGTACGACGACGTGCGGCCCTTCCGCCGGGGCGTCTCGGCGGTGCGCCGGGGCCGGCACTGGGGCGCGGTCGACAGTGTCGGGCGGGTCGTGGTCCAGTTCCAGTACGACGGCTTCGCCACGGCGCTGCTCGACGGGCGGTACATCGACGGCTTCAGCGACGAGGGCCTCGCCGTCGTGTCGCTGGACGGGCGCAAGGGCGTGGTGGACCGCTCCGGGCGGGTGCTGGTGCCGCCGGTGCACCACACCATCATGATCCACCCGGTGGCGTTCCTGATCGTCGACGACGCCCAGCGCTGGGGCGCGCTGGACCGGCGCGGGCGGACCATCATCCAGGCCACCTTCACCAGCCGGACCGGGGTCACGGACGAGATCGACCGGCTGCTGGCCGACACCCGCCCGGTGATGTAGCGGCGGCCCGGCATAGGGTCGTGACATGGAGTTTCGACACCTCGGCCGTTCCGGTTTGCTCGTCAGCGAGATCTCGTACGGCAACTGGATCACTCACGGCTCGCAGGTCGAGGCGGAGCAGGCTACCGCATGCGTGCACACCGCCCTCGACCTCGGCATCACGACCTTCGACACCGCCGACGTCTACGCGGGCACGCGCGCCGAGGTGGTGCTCGGCGACGCGCTCAAGGGCCAGAACCGCGACGGCCTGGAGATCTTCACGAAGGTCTTCTGGCGCACCGGAACCGGCCGCAACGACAGCGGCCTGTCCCGCAAGCACATCATGAAGTCGATCGACGGGTCGCTGCGCCGGCTGCAGACCGACTACGTCGACCTGTACCAGGCGCACCGCTACGACCACCACACGCCGCTCGAGGAGACCATGGAGGCGTTCGCCGACGTGGTCCGGGCCGGCAAGGCGCTGTACATCGGCGTGTCGGAGTGGCGGGCCGAGGAGATCCGGGCCGCCGCGGCGCTGGCCAAGGAGCTGCGCATCCAGCTGGTGTCGAACCAGCCGCAGTACTCGGCGCTGTACCGGGTCATCGAGGCCGAGGTCGTGCCGGCCAGCGAGGAGCTCGGCCTCGGGCAGATCGTGTGGTCGCCGCTGGCGCAGGGGGTGCTCACCGGGAAGTACAAGCCGGGCCAGCCGCCGCCGTCGGGCTCGCGGGCGACGGACCAGAAGTCGGGGGCCGGCTTCATCGCGCGGCTGCTCCAGGACGATGTGCTGGAGGCGGTACAGCAGCTGCGTCCGCTGGCCGAGCAGGCCGGGCTGTCGATGGCGCAGCTCGGATTGGCCTGGGTGCTGCAGAACCCCAACGTCTCGTCGGCGATCGTCGGCGCCACCCGGCCCGAGCAGCTCGAGGACAACGTCAAGGCGTCCGGGATCAAGCTCGACGCGGAGCTGCTCAAGCGGATCGACGAGGCGCTGGAGCCGGTCGTGCAGCGGGACCCCGCGCTGACGCAGAGCCCCGCCACGCGGCCGTAGCCGTCCGGCGGGAACGGCCGGACGCCCTAGACCGGCCGGATAGCTAGAAGGACCAGAACCGGAACAGCGAGAGGCCGTAGCTGACCTGGTAGGACGGGAGTCCTATCAGGTCGCCTATGCCGTACACGACCGAGAAGAACCAGCCGCCGATCCGCGGCGACCACAGCAGCGCGATGAGGATCAGCATGCCCCAGGGCGCCACGTGGCTGAAGCCGCGCTGCCACTGCGGGGACAGCCATGGGTAGACCAGATTGCCGCCGTCCACGCCCGGCATCGGCACGAAGTTGAGCACGCTGGCCGTGAGCTGCAGGAAGGCCAGGAACGCCAGCCCCGCCCAGAACTCCGGCTGCCCGGACGTGTCCAGGCCCAGGGAGAACGGCACGACCAGCAGGATCGCCAGCACGAGGTTCATCGCGGGCCCGGCGAAGCTGATGAGGCTGTCGACGAACCGGCTGCGGATGGCCCCGTGGTTGACCCAGACCGCGCCGCCGGGCAGGCCGATGCCGCCGATCATGACGAAGACCAGGGGCAGCACGATCGACAGCAGCGGGTGGGTGTACTTCAACGGGTTGAGCGTCAGGTAGCCCCGATGCGCGATGTCGTGGTCGCCGCCCTTGAACGCGACCAGCGCGTGGGAGTACTCGTGCAGGCAGAGCGAGATCGTCCAGCCCGCGGCGACGAAGAGGAACACGTTGATCCGCGGGTTGCCGTAGCCCGCGAAGGCCATCCAGCCGCTGACCGCCAGCAGCGCGAGCAGCCCGAGGAAGATCGCGCTCGGGCGGAACGCCTCCTTGGGCAGCCGGCTGGTCCGGCTGCCGAATTGCCCGTAGTACGACACCTCAGCCCCCGGCCGGCAACAGACTCATCCGATACTCGGTGCGGTCGTCCTCGGTGAGAATCGCCGTAGTCGCGCCCTTGGCCACCAGATCACGCCAGCCCTGGCCGAGCCACGACTCCGCGTCGGACTGGCTGGAAAACGCCTCGTTGGGCCCATCGACGGGCCTGCGCTCAGCGTCTTCGAACTGCCACGTCCACGCCATGGTCACACTCCTGTCGCAGTGAGAAGACTTCGAGCGTATCGGCCCGCTGGCCCTGAGCCGACTCCGGCCACGGGTGTCCCTCTAAAGTACGGGGCATGCGGTTGCTGGTGCTCGGAGGAATCCGGTCCGGAAAGTCGGAAGTGGCTGAGGCGCTCGTCGCCGGGTCCGGCGTGGTGCGGTACGTCGCGACCGCCCGGGACAGCACGTCGGACGGCGGCTGGGCGGCGCGCATCGCCGCGCACCGGGCCCGCCGGCCTTCGGACTGGCGGACCGAGGAGATCGGCTGGGAGCCCGAGCGGCTGGCGCAGCTGCTGGCCGAGGCGAAGCCCGAGGAGACGATCCTCGTCGATGACCTCGGCGGGTGGCTCGGCGCGGTGTACGACAGCGGCGGCGACTGGTCCGATCCGTCGTACGCAGACGGCCCGATCGGCGCCCTCGCCGACGCGGTGCGCTCGTGCGCGGCCGGGCGGCTGGTGCTCGTGAGCCCGGAGGTGGGCCTGGGCGTGCTGCCGGTCACCGCCTCGGGCCGCACCTTCGCCGACGCCAACGGCCTGCTCAACCAGCGCGTGGCGGCCGCCTGCGACGGCGTGGGCCTGGTCGTGGCGGGCCAGCTCACGTGGCTGCGCGGCGGCGAGGGTCCGCGGCCCGCTCCCGTGGTGGCGGTGGCCGAGCCGTTCGTCTTCGAGGCCGCCGGTGCGGGGACGGTGCTGTCCACGGCGGACGGCGGCGACGCCCTCTCCTTCTCCCCTGGCATGGAACTTCCGCTGCCGGACGAGTCGACCGCCCACGAGGCCGGCGAGCGGCTGCGGACCCTGCGGCTCAACGGCGCCGGCCTCGGCGGGCTCACCCCGGTCGTGCGCTTCGCCGGCGGCGTGCAGGGCCGCCCCGACCCGCGCCCGTTCCAGCGCCCGCGGGTGCTGGTGCTGCGCGGCGACCGCACCGGCGGGTTCTCCGCCGGGGACACGGCCGAGGCCGCCGACCGCCGCCTGCAGGAGGTGGTCGACGGCACCGGCACGATCGCCATGCTCGCCGCCACCGCCGGGGCGAGCGTGCAGGCGATCGACTGCCCGGACGCCGGCCCGGCCGAGGTGCACGACTCGCTGGACGACTCCACCGTGGACGCCGCGCTGACCCTGGGCTGGCGCCTCGCCGACGCCGCCGCCAACGAGGGCGTCGACCTGCTGGTCCTGGCCGCCTGCGGCGCGGGCTCGGACGCCGCCGCGGCCGCCGTCGTGGCGGTGCTCACCGGCGCCGAGCCGGCCGCCCTGCTCGGCCGGGTGGTGAACGCCTCCGGCTTCGTCGACGACGCCGCCTGGATTCGCAAGATCGGTGCGGTGCGCGACGCCCGGCACCGCATCCGCGCCCGCAGCCGCGCCCCGCACGTCATGCTCTCGATGGTCGGCGGCGGCGACATCGCCGTGGCCACCGGCGCCATCCTCGGCGCCGCCTCCCGCCGCCTGCCGATCATGGTGGACGGCCCGGTCGCCATCGCCGGCGCGCTCGTGGCCCGCGACTACGGCGCCCAGACCCGCCACTGGCTGCTGATGCCCGACCACGGCGAGAACCCGACGGTCAAGCTCGCCGCCGACGTCCTCGGCGCCGTGCCGTTCCTGCAGATGGGCCTGGCGCTGGGCGAGGGCGCGACGGCGCTGACCGCCCTGCCGCTGGTCAACACGGCCCTGACGATCGGGGCGGCCACTCCCGTCCGGGTCGACCCGCCCGCCCAGCCCACGGACGGGCTGAGCGAGCAGGAGCGCATCGAGGCGGAGATCCAGCGCGTGGTGGCCGACTCGCCGACGGCGGAGATGCCGTACGTGAAGCCGTCGTGGGAGGGCTGAGGCTCGCGCTGAGCCTGTTCACGGTCGCGCCGGTCCGGGCGTCGCGTCTGGACCGCCCGGCCGTACGCCACGCCATGCTCCTGGCGCCCCTCGCCGGTGCGCTCCTGGGGCTGGTCCTGGGCCTGGCCGGCCGGGGGCTGGTCCTGGCGGGGGCGGCTCCCCTGCTGGGGGCCGCCGTGCTGGTCGCCCTGTCGCTGCTGCTGACCCGCGGGCTGCACGTGGACGGGCTGGCGGACACGGCGGACGGGCTGGGCTCGTACGCCGCTTCCGACAAGGCCCTCGAAATCATGAAGAAGTCGGACATCGGGCCGTTCGGCGTGGCGGCGATCGCGGCGGTGCTGCTGATCGACGCGGCCGCGGCGGCCTCGCTCCTGGCCCGGCCGTTCTGGATCGGCGTGGCGGCGGTGGCGGCGGCGTTCGCCGCCGGGCGGCTGGGGGCGACGGTGGCCTGCCGCCGGGGGTTGCCGGCGGCCCGCCCGGAGGGCATGGGCGCCCTGGTGGCCTCCACCGTGCCGCTCGCATGGCTGGCCGTAGTGACATTGGTCACCGCCGCGGCGACGTCGCTGGCCTTCCCGTGGCGGGGACCGCTCGCCGTGCTGGTGGCGGTGGGCGTCTCCTGGGCACTGACGACCCACGCCCGGCGGCGGTTGGGCGGCCTCACCGGGGACGTGATCGGGGCGGCCGTCGAGCTGTCCACGGCGGGCGCGCTGATCGTGCTGGCGGTGGGGTGACGGGTAGCGGCGTGCGGCCGCCCGTCACCCGGGACCAGGCGGAGGGGCTCAGCGGACGGAGGACTTGACGAACGGGGGCTTCACCACGCGGATGGCCGAGCGCCTGCCCCGCACGTCCAGCGCGACCTCGTCGCCCTCCGAGATGCCGGCCGCCGTGTCGATCAGGGCCAGGCCGATGCCCACCTTGCGGGTCGGGGAGAAGGTGCCGCTCGTGACCTCGCCGATGGCCGTGTCGCCCGACAGGACCGTCATGTGGGCGCGCGGGATGCCCCGGTCCAGGGACTCGATGCCCCACAGCAGGCGGCGGGGGCCCTCGGCCTTCTCGGCCAGCAGGGCGTCGCGGCCCCAGAAGGCGGGCTTCGACCAGCCCACGGCCCAGCCCGAGCGGGCCTGGACCGGGGTGATCTCCGGCGACAGGTCCTGGCCGTGCAGGGGGTAGCCCATCTCGGTGCGCAGGGTGTCGCGGGCGGCCAGGCCGCATGGGCGGGCGCCCGCCTCGACGATGGCGTCCCACAGGGTGTGCGCGTCGTGGGACGGGACGACCAGCTCGTAGCCGTGCTCGCCGGTGTAGCCGGTGCGGCAGACGACGACGTCGGTGCCGGCGTGCTCGGCCACGGTGAAGCTCATGTAGTCGTGGTCGCTCGGCAGGCCCAGCGAGTCCAGCAGGGGCTTCGAGCGGGGGCCCTGCACGGCCAGGACGGCGAAGAGCTCGTGCTGGTCGACCACGCCGATGCCGGTCGGGGCGGCCTCGGTCAGGCGGCGGACCACCTCCGCCGTGTTGGCCGCGTTGGGGATGAGGAACATGTCGTCGTCGCCGAAGCGGTACGCGATGAGGTCGTCGACCACGCCGCCGTCGTCGGCCAGGCAGAGGGTGTACTGCGCCTGGCCGGCGCTGATCCGGTCGAGGTCGTTGCTCAGGCAGGCGTTGACGAAACCGGCGGCGCCGCGGCCCCGGACCCGGGCCTTACCCAGGTGCGACACGTCGAACACGCCGACGTCCTCGCGGACGGCCGCGTGCTCCTTGAGCACGCCGCCGCCGGCGTATTCGAGGGGCATCTCCCAGCCACCGAACGCCGCGAACTTGGCACCGAGCGCCGTGTGGCGGTGATACAGAGCGGGGTGCCGCAAGGGTTGGGTCATGCCCGCAACCTATCGCGTTGGTTATCGTGACCTGCACCCGATTCGGCGGCATGCTGAAGCTGTGCCAAAAGCACAGTGAACCAGCGCCGCCGTGTATCCGGCTGCCTCAATACGCACACGAACCACGAGTGATGTGGAGCATCAGTGACCTCCCTGACCCTGGTCGACACCGACCCAGCCGACCTCGCCGCCGACGCCGTCGTCATCGGGCTCTACGCCGAGGAGGGCGGCGACGCGAAGCCGCAGCTCGCCGCGGGTGCCGAGAGCGTGGCGGCGGCCTTCAGCGACCGGCCGGGCGGCGGGCTCGCCGAGACCCTGCGGGTGCTCGGTGCGACCGGCGCGCTCGGCGAGGTGACCAAGCTGGCCGCGTTCGGGGCGGTGCCGGCGCCGCTCGTGGTGGCGGTCGGCCTGGGAGCGGCGCCCGCCGGGGACCCGGCCCAGGCGCCGGCGGCCGAGTC
>NZ_JBFAZW010000068.1:0-63755 GCF_040682015.1 Dactylosporangium sp. NPDC051485 | reverse complement strand
ATCCGCGCGCACCTCCCGAACCCGACCTCGCCCCAACAACAAACGCGGGCTGACCGGCGTCACCAATCAGCCCGCGTTTAGCACCAGTCACCTAGTCGGGGTGTGGGGTTCTCCCGGAAACACCTCCCGGGAGAACCCCTGGGCGGAGGCTTCCGATGGGGGCGACTGCCCTCAGCCGAAGATGCCCTTCCACCAGGCATCGATGGACTGCAGCTTGTCGGTCGGGTACTTGTTCCAGTCGATCAGCGTCATCTTGCCGTCCGGAACCTGCAGCGAGCCCTGCACGCCCGGCAGGACGCTCACCCCGCTGTTGTTCGCGTTGAGAATGCCCTGGCCTTCCGGACTCTGGATGAAGTCCAGGAAGACGAGTGCGGCGTTCGGGTGCGCACTGCGCGCGAAGGCCGTCGCGTACAGGATGTAGGCCATGGTGCCCTCGTCCGGGATCGCGAAGTCGATCGGCGCGCCCTGGGCCTTGAGCAGTTCGACCGAGGCGGCGTTGCCGGTCGGCCCGGCCAGCAGCTGGCCACTGGCGACGTTCTGGGCGACGACCGCCGAGGCGGACTGGATCTGCGGATTCTGGCCCGCGATCTGCTTGACGTAGTCCTCGCCCAGCTTCGTGCGCCAGTTGTCATAGAAGGCCTTCAGGGCCGCGGGATCGGCGTTGTTCAGCCCGATCTTGCCCTTGAACTCCGGCTTCACCAGGTCGGCATAGGCGGGCGCGGACTTGAGCTTGTTCGTGTTGTACATCATCACGAACGGGTTGATGGTGGCGGCGACCATGCCGTCGGCGGTGTACTTCGCGTCCCAGGTGGCGTTGCTGGGGCCCTGCGGCTTCTCGAAGTGACCCTTCTGGGCGAGGCCCTGCAGCCAGGCGAAGTTGGAGTTGCCCAGGATCGAGTCGACGCTCGGTGGACGGTTCGCGGCGAGCTGCTGGTCCAGCGTGGTCTGCTGCGTCGTCGAGTCCATCTTGAGCGAGTTGACTTTGATCTTGCGGTACTTCGCCTCGAAGGCGCTAGTGACCTTGTTGATGAGCTTCTGGTCGCTGGACGACCAGACGGTGATCGAGCCTTCCTTCTCGGCCGCCGCCACGATGCCGTCCCAACCGGTGGCGGCGACGCTGGGCTGCGAGTCTGACCCGCCTGAGGAACACGCCGTGACGGTGGCGAGGACCGCGACGGTGACCGCCGCGATGCCCGTCCGCGGCCAGAGCGCGTTGCGTAAGTATGAGAATCGCATGGCTGATACGTCCCTTCGGGGCAGTCGGGCAGGAGGCGAGGCGCCCCCGGCTCCTGCCTGTCTGTTCGCGTGGTGGCGTACGACCGTCCACCACCTCCGGTTGTGCTAGGACTGAACGTCGAGCGGGACTGGACCGTGCTCCCGATCGCTGGCGTGGGTCGGGCGCCCGGCGTAGACGAGGGCATCGGCCGGGTCGACGACCAGTCGCACCCGATCCCCCTCGTGGACGTCGACGAGCTCCGCCGCATGCCTGATCCGCAGGCGGTCCTCATTCGCCGGGCCGAGCGAGACCACGACCTCCATGGCGGCGCCGCCGAAGCGCTTCGACACGACGACACCGGCGCCTGACGGATCGCGCTGCAGGCCGATGCGGTCCGGGTATGCCGCAACGACCGCGTGGTCACCCACGCGCAGACCCTTCGGGTCCGAGGTGGACTCGATGATGCCGTACTCGCTGTCGACCACGAGGCGATTGCCCTCCCGGCCGACGATCGTTCCGGCCCAGGAGTTGGCGCCGAGGAACGATGCGACGTACTCCGACGCGGGCGCGTGGTAGACGTTCAGCGGCGGGCCCGTCTGCTCGACCCGCCCGTCGCGGAGCACGAAGAGCTTGCTCGCCAGCCCGTAGGCCTCGGACTGGTCGTGCGTGACGTAGACCGCGGTGAACGCGATTTCGCCGTGCAGCAGGGCGAGCTCGTCGCGCAGCTGGATGCGCAGTTCGGCGTCCAGGTTGCTCAGTGGCTCGTCGAACAGCACGACGGCCGGCTTGCCCACGAGCGTTCTGGCCAGCGCGATGCGCTGCTGCTGTCCGCCACTGAGCTCGTGCGGGTATCGCTTGGCATACTGCTGGCACCGCACCAGCTCGAGCATCTGTCCCACGCGCGAGGCGATCTGGTCCCGCTTGACATGCTGGCGACGCAACGGGAACGCCACATTGTCAAAGACCGTCATGTGCGGCCACAGGGCGTAGGACTGGAAGACCATGCCGAGCCCGCGCTGCTCGGGCTTGAGGTTGATGTCCCTGCTCTTGTCGAAGAACACGCGGTCGCCGACCGTGATCGTGCCGGCGGTGGGTGAAATGAGGCCGGCGATGGTGTTCAGCACGGTGCTCTTGCCGCAGCCGCTGGGTCCGAGCAGGACACCGAACTCGCCGGAGCCGATCTCGATGTTCACGCCGTTGACGGCAACGACTGCGTCCTGCTTGCGACCACCGTAGGCGACCTCAAGCTGGCGGATACGAACCGGCAGGCTCATCCAGACTCCTTCGTCTTCTCATTCGGACCGCCCATGCGACCTACCAACCAACAGAGTTAGTATTCGTCACCATAGGTTGTGCCCGTCGGAACGGTCAACGGTTGTGCTCGGTCGGCTTGGCCGGGATCCGCCAGACAGTGCTCGCGCCGCGCGGCGAGGGCGCCTGGGAAGTGTCCTCTGAGCTGGAATCATGAGTGCTGTCCAGGCTTTCCGCGCGACTGCTGGATGCTCGCCGCGTAGCGACACAAGCGCCGTGACCAGCGGCGCCGCATGCCCGCGGCCCGGCCAGATAGCGTCGTGCCACCAGGCAAAATGCCGCAGTCCAGGTGCTCTCTGGTGCGGTGGGCGCCGCGCCGCACCCGACCCGTCCGCACCGCGGATACTCGACGTGGGCCTTGGGTTGGGTGCGGGTTTCGGCGTCGGCAATCCTCCCCGAAGTGCCTTCCTGGCACCAGCCTGGGCGTGTCGGTGCCGCTGGTCGCGGCACCGCGTGCGGCGTCGTTAGCCTTGACAACGGTCTACCCGGGGAGTACCTGTAGTACCTACTTCATTAGGTACTGTTTCGGTAAGGAGGATCATGGCTCAGGAGACGTCGCTCGCCGCCTTTGCCCAATCGGTCGGCGACGTCACCAGCGTCGCGCTGGGCGGAATGCTGCTGGAGAATCGCCCGAGCGCGCTGGTCCGAGCGCTGATCCGGTCCGGTCGCGGCGGCCTGTTCGTGACATCGGCACCAGCCGGATCGTGGGACATCGATGTGCTGATCGCCGCGGGGCTCGTGAAGACCGTGCGGGTCCCCCATGTTTCCTTCGCCGTCGCCGGCACGGCGCCCGCAACGAAGGCGGCCAAGGAGAACGGCTCGGTCGCCTTTGATCCCGTTGACGAGGCGCTGCTGCTGGGTGGATATCTGGCGGCGTCCGCGGAGGCGGACATCCAGCTGCTGGACAACCTCGGGGTCAGCGACTTCGCCAGCGAGAATCCACTGCTCATCAAGGTGGGCGACCACCAGGGGGTAGGCCCGCTGCGCGTCGATCTCGCACTGCTCCACGCGCAGTACGGCGACGCCGAGGGCAACCTCGTCCACGTCGGCAGCCGCTGGGCCGACCTGCTCATCGCCAGGGCGGCGAAGCGTGTCGTCGCCCAGGTCGACAAGATCGTCCCCGCGCGGGTCACCGCGAAACTGGGCGTCACCGTCCCCGGGTACCTCGTCGACGAGATCGTGGAGACACCCCTCGGGGCGCACCCCACCGGCAGCGTGGGCGCCTACGTGGCCGACCTCGCCCATCTCGCCGAGTACCAGGCGGCGGTGAAGGCGGGGAGCTTCTCCAGCTACGCCGATCGTTACATCACGCCGGACCACGACGCCTACGTTGCCGAGCTCGGCACGGCGCGGCACGCGGCGCTGAGCGCGGAGGCCCAGTCATGACGGCGAGCATCCGCGAGCGCATGGCCGTTCTCATCTCCCGGGCGCTCAACGACCGCGAGGTCGTGCTGACCGGCGCGGCATCCGCGATACCGCTCGCGGCCTGCCTGCTCGCCCGGCAGCGTCACGCGCCCGGCCTGACCGTGCTCGGCGCCGGCGTCTACATCAACCCCGGCCGGCTGGTGCCGGAGTTCACCGCGGGCTGGGACTGCCATCCACAGGCGATCGCGGACATGAGCGACGTCTTCGCGGTCACCGAACTCGGCATCGACGTCATGTTCTACGGGGGCATGCAGATCGACCGGCACGGTTCGATCAATCTGCACCAGATCCGCAAGGGTGACGGCATCATCGCCGGTCCCGGCCTCGCCAACACGATGCTGGGCCACACCGCCCGCCGGACCATCCTCTACACGGAGCGACACGAGCGGCGCACGCTCGTCGACGCCGTCGATTTCGTCTCCGTGGTCGGCCACCGGTACCGGGGCAGGAGCCGCGCCGAGCTCGGCCTGCCGAACGAGGGACCGGCCCTGCTCGTCACCCCCGATGCGCTCATGCGCCCGGACGCCGACGGCACCCTGGGTGTCGAGCTGGTGCACAGCGGTGCCGCCTGGGCCGACCTCAGGGACCGGACCGGCTGGGACATCGGCGAAGCGCCGCCCCCGGCCCGTTTCGAGATATCCGACGAGGAACTGGACATCCTGCGCAGGGTCGTCGACCCCCGCGGCCTGCTGCGCTGAACCGTCACCCGGTTGACGACCCACCCCGCCGCCGAAAGGAGAGAGGCGATGACCTCGACGCCCGCCGAATTCCGCCCTGTTGAGCTCACCGATGCCGAGAAGGAGGTCGTCCGCGCCGTGCGAGGCTTCGCCCGCGAGCGGGCGTTCCCGCCGTCGGCGGCGAGCCCGACCCGCGGTGGCTTCGACCGCGACTTCAGCCGCGAGCTCGGCGCCCGCGGCTGGGCCGGCATGCTGGTTCCTGCCCGGTACGGCGGTTCCGAGAGCTCAGGCGTCGAGCGCTGCCTGGTGATCTCCGAGTTGCTGTCCGCCGGTGCCCCGCTGGGCGCCCATTGGACCGCCGACCGCCAGACCGCGCCGAGCCTCGACAAGTACGGCCCGGAGCCGTTGCGCCAGGAGCTGCTGCCCAAGATCGCCCGGGGCGACCTGCTCATGGCCGGTGGGTTCAGCGAACCCGACGCCGGTTCGGATCTGGCTTCGGTGAAGACGCGGGCGGTGAAGGTCGAGGGTGGCTGGCGTGTCACCGGCCGCAAGATCTGGACGAGCGATGCCGACCGCGCCGACTACATCGAGATCCTGTGCCGGACCAGCGAGGGCGAGAAGAAGCACGAGGGGCTGAGCCTCATCGTGGTGCCCATGGACGCGCCCGGCATCCAGGTGCATCCCATCGTCGCGATGGACGGCGAGCGTCACTTCAACGAGGTCGTCATCGAGGACGTGTTCGCGCCGGACGACTGGCTGCTCGGGGAAGAGGGCAAGGGCTGGAACCAGATCACCGCTGAGCTCGCCCTGGAGCGCTCGGGTCCTGAGCGGTACCTGTCGACGTACCCGCTGTTCGAGGCGTTCGTCGAGAGCCGCCGCGACGAGCCGGAGTCCGAGCAGGCCTTCCAGCTCATCGGCCGGGTCATCGCCCAGCAGATCGCACTGCGCCAGATGTCGCTGTCGATCGCCCGCATGGTCGACGCCGGCGTCTCGCCGGTCGCGGAGGCGGCGATGGCCAAGGACCTGGGCACCGAGCTGGAGCAGTTGCTGGTCGACCAGCTCTGGCCCTACCGGTACGAGAGCGAGCGGAGGCTCGCCCCCGGCGACCGGCTGGCGCGCTTCCTCGACATCAACCGGCTCCGCTCGGCAGTGTTCACGACCGCGGGCGGAACCAACGAGGTGCTGCGGATCATCGTCGCGCGTGAGCTCGTCAGCTGGGGCCAGGGCCGCCGCCGCTGGGTGGAGCGCCCGGGGGGCCTCGTCGACGGCGTCCTCGACGTGATCGACTCCGTGCGGTCGGACACCCTCGCGCTGCCGGCGAAGGACGAGCCGGACCCGTTGTCGCTCGCGGCCACCGATGCGCTGCGCAAGGGCGGATTCCTCGGCGTCTCCGTGGCCGAGGCCGCCGGCGGCAGCGGCGGCACGCTGTCCGACGCACTCGACGCCGCGCGCGCCATCGGCTACTCGGGCGTGAGCGTGCCGCTTGTCGAGGGTCCGATCCAGGCCGGTTGGCTGCTCGCCGAGGCGGGTGTGGAGTTTGCGTGGGAGAGCGGGCTCGCGGTGTTCGGCGGCGCGTCCGACCAGCTCAGCATCGTCGATGGCGCGGTCCAGGGCTCGGTGCACGGCGTGGTCTGGGCACCTGTCGCCGACGAGCTGGTCTTCGCGGTCGCGGACGGTTCGGGCACCCAGGTGATCGCCGTCGACAGGTCGGCCGCGGTCCTGCGCGACGTGACCGTCAACTCCGCGGGCGAGCCCGTCGCGGGCACCGTCGTGCTCGACGGCGCTCCCGTCAAGCGTTCGGGCCGGCTGGCAGCCAGCGCTGCGGCCGTGCACGCGCAGCTGCGGCACCGCGCGGCACTGGCGCGCGCGATCGCCATCGCGGGAGCCCTGCAGGCGGCCGCCGAGCTGACGATCACCTATGCCAACCAGCGGCGGCAGTTCGGCAAGCCGATCGCCGCGTTCCAGGCCGTGCAGACCCATCTGACCCGGATCGCGTCCGAGGCGCAGCGTACGTCGATGCTGACCGACTGGGCGCAGGCGGCGGTCCGCGAGGGCGAGCCGCTGCCCATGGAGACCGTCGCGGCGGCGAAGACCCTCAGCGGCTACGCGGCCGACTGGATCGGCCGCACCGCCCATCAGGTGCACGGCGCCATGGGCGTGACGATGGAGTACCCATTGCACCGCTTCACCAGGCGGATGTGGGAATGGTCGCTGCTGGACGGCCCGACGCATGACTGGGCGGCTCAGCTGGGCCGGGCGGCGGCCGCGTCCGAGGGCGCCGCCTGGCGCATCGTGACCACGGTCGCGTGAGCGCTGACGACCGATCCGACCGCTTGGTAACCGATGTGAAGAACGAGGAGTGCGAAGATGGAGTTCGAGGGCAAGATCGCGTTCGTCACGGCCGCGGCGGGGGCCGGCATCGGCCAGGCCGTAGCCCGGGCGTTGTCCCGCGAGGGCGCGACGGTGATCATGAGCGACCAGCACGCCGAGCGCACCGCCGCCGTCGCGGCGGACATCGCGAAGGAGACCGGCCGTGAGGTCGTCGGCGTGCCGCTGGACGTGCGCGACGAGCAGCGCATCGACGAGGCGATCGACAACGTCGTCGAGCGGTTCGGGCGGATCGATGTCGTCGTGAACAACAGCGGCATCAACCAGCTGTCGCCGCTGCACGAGATGCCGACCGACACGTGGCGCAAGGTCCTCGACGTCTCGCTCACCGGCCCGTTCATGGTCACCCGCAAGGCGCTGACCTACATGCGGGAGCAGCAGTCCGGCGCCATCGTGAACATGTCGTCGATCAACGGCTGGGTCGGCACGCCCGAGGGCGAGTCGCACTACTCCGCGGCCAAGGCCGGCATCATGGGCCTGACCCGGGCGAGCGCGGTGGAGGCGGCGCCGTTCGGCGTCCGGGTCAATGCGGTGGCTCCGGGCCTCGCCTGGAACAACTTCCTCGCCAAGGTCTACCCGACCGAGTACATGGAGGGCATGGTCGCCCGCACCCCGCTGCGCCGCGCCGGCACCCCGGAGGACATCGCCAACGCTGTACTCTTCCTGGCCAGCGACCGGGCCAGCTTCATCACGGGCGAGGTGCTCTGCGTCTCCGGCGGGTACTACATCCGTGGCTGAGGAAGCTCAGGGGGCCGGACGCGGAGCACTGGACGGCGTGCGCATCGTCGACGTCACCCAGATCGCGTCCGGCCCGTACGCCACCTCGATGCTCGGCGACTTCGGGGCCGAGGTCATCAAGATCGAGCCCATCGTCGGGGATCCGCTGCGCCAGATCGACGAGGTCTTCGGCAAGGGCGAGAGCTCGTACTCGTTCAGCGTCAACCGCAGCAAGCGAGCCATCAGCGTCGACCTCAAGTCCGCCGAGGGACAGCGGATCCTGCACCGGCTGCTGCAGGACGCCGACGTGCTGATGACCTCGATGAGGCCGAGCGCGACGAGCAAGCTCGGCCTCGAGTACGCGACGCTCGCACCGCGGTACCCACGGCTGATCGTCTGCTCCATCACGGCCTACGGCGACGACGGCCCGCTGGCGAACAACCCGGGCATGGACATCCTCGCCCAGGCCCGCGGCGGCACGATGGGGACCACCGGTGAGCCCGGCCGGACCCCGGTCAAGGTGGCGCCGGCGATCGCGGACTTCCTCGGCTCGTTCCTGGCGATGAACGGCGTGCTGCTCGGCCTGCGGGCGCGGGACCGGGACGGCGTTGGCCAGCAGGTGTCCATCAACCTGCTGGACGGCCAGGTGTCGCTGCTGGCGAACCTGGCCACGTCGTACTACAAGACCGGCATCCCGTTCATGCCGCAGGGCGGCGCACAGTCGAACATCGTGCCGTACCAGGTCTTCGGGACCTCCGACGGCTGGATCGTGGTGGCCTGCCTGACCCAGAAGTTCTGGCCGCTGCTGTGCCGGGCGCTCGGGACTCCCGAGCTTGCGGACGATCCCCGGTACGTCACCAACGCGCTGCGGGTGCAGCACCGCGCAACGCTGGTGCCCTATCTGGAGCAGATTTTCGCGACCCGTACCGCCGCCGAGTGGATCGCGGCGCTGGAACCGCACGACGTGCCGTGCGCGCCCGTCAACCGGCTGCACGAGGTGTTCGACGACCCGCAGGTCGCGCACAACCGCATGCTGCTCAGCCTGCAGCATCCGCGGCACGGCGACTTCCGCACGACGGCGAACCCGATCCACCTGTCCCGCACCCCAGCCGCGCCGTTCGGCTACCCGCCCGACATCGGCGAGCACACCTACGAGGTGCTGGCGGAGTTCGGGTACGACGTGGCAGCGCTGGACGCGTTGCGCGCCGACGGGGTCATTCGCGACGCATCGCGGGAGGGCTGAGCCGGCCTGAGCCGGTATCAACCCTCCCGCGCTGCGGATCGGTTTACCGCGGACGGCCGGCTCGTGCTCACGGAGCCTGGAGCCGGCCGAACCGCGCAGCTCGCTTCTCCAGGAAGGCCTGCGTGGCTTCGACGGCGTCGGCGCTGCGTGCCAGCCGCAGCGTGTGCTCCTGCTCCACGGCGTAGCCGTCGGAGACGGGCAGCGATTCGCTGAGGTTGAGCGCTTGCTTACCGACCCTGAGGGCGAGCGGGCTCTTCGTGGCGATGTACGCCGCGAGCTCCACCGCCCGGTCCAGCTCGCCGCCGGCCTCGACGAGTTCCTGGAGGAAGCCGAGGCGGTGGGCCTCGGCCCCGGGCAGCGGCTGGCCGGTGAAGAACATCAGGCGGACGGTGCCCTGCGGGAGATGCCGCATCAGGTGGCGGCCGCCGCCGCAGCGGGCGATGTCGATCTCGGGCAGCACGAAGCTCGAGCGCTGCGACCCGATGCGGGCGTCGCAGCAGGACGCGATGACGGCGCCCGCGCCGATGGCCGGCCCGTTCACCGCGGCGATGGTCGGCTGGGGCAGGTTCAGGATGGTGTCGAACACCTCGTGGGCGAGCGCCTGGCGCTGCTCGTCCAGCGTCTTCGCGTGCTCGCCGCTGAGACTGCGCAACTCCTTGATGTCCGCGCCCGCGCAGAAGATGTTCGGGATGGTGGAGCCGACGACGACGGCGTGGACGTCGGGGTCGGCTCCTACCTGGGCGAGCTGCCCGGTCAGATCCCGGTAGAGCTGGGAGGACAGGGCGTTGACCGGAGGCCTGGCGAGGCTGACGACGGCGACTCCGGGGCGCGGCCTGGCCACCGTGATCCCGTCGCTCACCGGCCGGCCGCCTCGCCGCGGCCGGCCACCAGCAGGCGGGAGACCGACACCATGACGGTCTCCCCGTGCTGGTTGAGCGCCGTGCGCTGCTCGACGAGCACGCCCTTCGTGCCGCTCGGGCTCAGCGACTTCTCCAGCACCTGGTATTCGACGTGCACGGTGTCGCCGATGCGCGTGGGTGCCGGCCAGCGGCACTCCACCGACAGCAGCCCCAGCAGGGACTCCTGCAGGCCGATGAGCAGCGGCAGGCGGGTCGTGAGACCGTTGGCGATCCCTTGCACGAGGACGCCGTGGGCGATGCGCCCACCGAACGGAGTGCTGCGGGCGTACTCCTCGTCCACGTGCAAGGAGTTGTAGTCGCCGGTCAGCCCGGCGAACCGGGACACGTCACCGTCGCCGATGGTGCGCCCAGGGGTGGAGAACGTCGTACCGACCGGGACGTCTTCGAAGTAGAGCCGCTCGACGGTGAACCGGTCGACGGTCATGCCGCCGGGCCCTTGGTGGACGGGAAGACGGGGCGCCGCTTCTCGACCATGGCGTTGTAGCCTTCGCGGGCGTCGGGGCCGAGGAAGTCGAGCATCTCCAGGGCGAGCGAGGCCTCGAAGATCGGCGTCGCCGCGCGGATCCAGTGGTTGAGCGTCCGCTTGGTGTTGGCGATGGCGAACTGCGGTCCGCTCGCGAGCCGCCGAGCGGTGTTGAGGGCGGTGTCCAGCAACTGGTCGGCCGGGACGCACTTGCTGACCAGCCCGATGCGCTCGGCCTCGCGCCCGTCGATCATATCGCTGGTGAGCAGGTAGTACTTGGCCTTGGCCATGCCGCACAGCAACGGCCAGATGATCGCGGCGTGGTCGCCGGCGGCCACGCCCAGGCGCAGGTGGCCGTCGGTGAACCTCGCGTCCTCGGAGATGATGCTGATGTCGGAGGTCAGCGCCACCGCCAGGCCCGCACCGACCGCGACGCCGTTGATGGCGGAGATGATCGGCTTCGGGCAGTTCGTAATGTTCTGCACGATGTCGAAGGCCTCTTTGAAGAGGCGGGTCACGACCTCGTGGCTGCCGAGCGAGGACTCGACCATGTCGAGGTCGCCGCCCGCCGAGAACGACGGGCCTTCGCCGGTGACGACCACGGCGCGGGTGCGCTCGTCGGCGGCGACGTCGTGCCAGATGACGCTGAGCTCCTGGTGGAGCAGGGCATCCATGGCGTTCAGCCGCTCGGGGCGATTGATCTTGATAAGGAGAATGCCGTCTTCCCAGTAGTCGATCGCGAGTCGCTGGTAACGCGACCAGTCGACGGTGCCCAACCGGGAGTGGTACGCCTCAGTAGTCATGGTCTCTCTTCTGGATCTAGCGCTCGGAGGAGCGAACCGCTCCGGAGCGGATGAGCTCGGCAGCCGCGTTGTCGTCAAGACCGAGGTCGGACAGGATTCGGTACGTGTCTTCGCCCAGCTCGGGAGAAGGCGTCAGCCGGTCCCTGCTGGCAAATCCGTCGAGGGCCGCGGGCCACTCCGAAACACGCACCGATCCGCCGTCGTCGTACACCATGCCCCGGGCGAGGAAGTGCGCGTCCCGGGTGGGCTCGGCGAGGTTGTTGACCGGCGCGACCGGTACATCCTTGTCGATGAGCAGGCGGACCAGTTCGTCGCGGTCGTACTGCTTGACCTTCTCGCGAAGGGCGGGCTGGATATCGTCATAGTGGCACTTGCGCAGCGCAAATGTCGCGTACGGCGCGCCGATGAACTGCTCGAGCCCCAGCGCGGTGACGAGGCTGACGAAGAACTTGTCCTCGATGGCGCCGATGGTGACGTACCCGCCGTCCTTCGTCTCGAAGACACCGTAGGCGGGCCGGCGCAGCGCGTCGGCGGGGTTCTCCTCGACCATGCCCTCGGCGATGCGCGGCTCCATGAGTGCCAGCGCGCAGTCGGCCATGGCCACGTCCAGGTGGCGGGCCGTGAAGGCGTCAGGGTCGTTCCGCTTCTGGAACAGGGCGAGCACCACACCGAGCACGCCGTACAGCGCACTGCCCATGTCGGCGACCGGGAGTGAGGTCGGCACGTAGTCCGCGGCGAACTCCGGCTTGGGGGCGGGGATCGCGCCCGCGAACGAGAGGTACTGGAAGTCGTGGCCGGACAGGTTGCGGTACGGTCCGGACTGCCCGTAACCGGAGACCGACAGGTAGACGATCCCCGGGTTGATCTGCCGCAGCGTCTCGAAGCCGAGTCCCAGCCGGTCGAGCACCCCGGGGCGGTAGCCCTCGACGAAGACGTCGGCGATGCCGACCAGCTTCTTGACGACGTCGAGCCCGGCCGGGTTCTTGAGGTCGACCGCGATGCTTTCTTTGCCGCGGTTCTCCGCCTCGAACATGAACGGCCTGCTCCGCAGCCGGTCGCCGTGGTCCGGCCGCTCGACTTTGATCACGCGGGCACCCAGTGCCGAGAGAAGCCGGGTCGCGTTCGGCCCGGGCAGCAGCTCCGAACAGTCCACCACCGTAAATCCAGCCAGGATCCCGTTGTTGCCCGCCATCCATCCTCGCTTCCGACACAAGAACCAGGCCGCTTCACCGGGCCGTCTTGGGCTTGTTTCGAGCATCCCTACTGATGTAGGTAGCAGTCAAGCTAGCAGCCGATCAGAGCGGTGGCAATCGTTGCCGGCGGCCGTACGGGGCGCCGGCACGGGGGCTGATCGGCGATGGGAGCGTGCCGAGGACGGGTTGCGTGAGGATTGCCACGGCCTCGGATCACCGTCTCGAACGGACCGGGCGCCGACCTGGCCCGGCGCGCGTCGGCTGGCGGGACGGCGCCGATCCCCTTGCCCTGCAAGCGGTTGCCGGATAGCCGAATGCCGGATCGCTGACGACCGCAGCGCAGCCGAACCGGCCCGGTTTCCGCGCTGCCGGCGATGCGGAACGGTTGACGTGGCGGGGTGCGGCGCTATAGTGCCTACGATGGTAGGTATCAACGACACCTCGAGCGTCCCCGGGATCATCGGGAGACGCCTTGCCCCGTTCGACGTCCACGTCGAACGGGACCTGCTGCGGCTGTTCTGCGAGATCACCGGCTTCCAGTCGGCCATCTACCACGACGTCGCCAGTGCGCGGCAGGCCGGCTACCCGGACCTGCTCGTGCCACCCACGTACCTCTTCTCCCTGGAACTGCGGCGACCTGACCCCTACGGCATCGTCCGTGAGCTGGGCCTGGACGTGTCCCGGCTGCTGCACGGCGGCCAGGAGTTCCGATACCAGGCGCCGTGTTTCGCGGGCGACCTGCTCCGCTTCGAGCCGCGCATCGTCGAGCACTACGACAAGCGCGGCGGCGCACTCGTCTTCCTCGTTCGCGAGACCGAGGTGACGCGCGCCGGTCAGAGCGTGGCGACACTGCGCAACACGGCGATCATTCAGACGGGAGCCACCCCATGACCGCCGTGACCGTCGGCGAGGAGATCGGGCCGCTGGTCACCGGGCCGGTCACCCGGCAGCTGCTGGCGCTGTTCGCCGGCGCGTCGGGCGACCGCAATCCGCTGCACATCGACATCGACTACGCCAAGGCCGCCGGTCGCGACGACGTCATCGCCCACGGCATGCTCAGCATGGCGTGGCTGTCCCGACTGGTCGTCGAACGGTTCGGACCGCAGAGCCTGACGTCACTGCAGGTCAGGTTCCTGTCGCCGACACCGGTACACGCCGTCGTGCACTGCCGGGGAGTCGTCACGGCCGTCGCGGAACAGGCCGCGGGTACCGCGGTGCAGCTCGACCTCTGGTCGGACCTCGACGACGGCACCACCACCCTGCTCGGTTCGGCCGCCTGCCTGGTCGAGCCGGCTCGCTGCGAGGAAAAGGACGAATAGATGCCATATCGCTCGCCGTGGATGACCGAGGAACTCGAGGACCTGCGCGGTCTCGCGCACGATTTCCTCTCCAAGGAAGGCGTGCCGCGGATGGCCAAATGGGCCACGCAGCAGTACGTCGACCGGGAATTCTGGGCGCAGGCCGGCAAGCTCGGGCTGCTCAGCCCGACGGTCCCCGAGGAGTACGGCGGGATCGGCGGCAACATCCTGCACCAGATCGTCATCGTCGAGGAACAGTCGAAGCTGCTCGACAAGGGCTGGGGCACGATGGTGCACAGCGGCGTCGTGACCGACTACATCGTCAAGTACGGGACCGAGGAGCAGAAGCAGCGCTGGCTGCCCGGCATGGTCGCGGGCACCATCGTCGGCGCGATCGCGATGACGGAGCCGTCCGCGGGTAGCGACCTGCGATCGATCACGTGCCGCGCCCGGCGTGACGGCGACGACTACGTCATCAACGGCACGAAGACGTTCATCACCAACGCGACCACGGCCGGGCTCGTCATCGTCGCCGTGAAGCTCGAGGACAACCCCGATCCGCGGGCCGTCACCCTGCTCGTCGTCGAGGCCGGCACGCCAGGCTTCCGGCACGGCAAGCCCCTGAAGAAGATCGGACAGCACGCCGCCGACACCGCCGAGCTCTTCTTCGACGACGTGCGGGTGCCCGCCGCGAACCGGCTCGGTGACGAGGGCGCCGGCTTCCCGGCGCTGATGGCGCGGATGCCGCAGGAGCGACTCATCGTCGGCGTGGTCGGCGTGGTTCAGGCGCAGAAGGCCGTGGACCTCACCCTGGAGTACACCCAGCAGCGCACGGCGTTCGGCAAGACCCTCTACCAGCAGCAGAACACCCGCTTCGTGCTCGCGGAGTGCGCGACCCTGGCCAAGGCCGGTCGCATCTTCCTCGACCACTGCATCCAGGAGCATGTCGAGCACGGGCTCGACAACGCCACGGCCGCGATGGTCAAGTGGTGGATCTCGGAGCTGCAGTGCAACGTCGTCGACAAGTGCCTGCAGTTCTTCGGCGGGTACGGCTACATGGAGGAGTACCCGATCGCGCGCATGTACGCCGACGCGCGCGTGCAGAAGATCTACGGCGGGGCGAACGAGATCATGAAAGAGATCATCGCCAGGTCGCTCGACGCCACGAGCCATCGCTGAATGTCCACACACGACAGAGCCGGGAGAGGGCAGCAGGAGTGAAGTCTACGGAGTTCAGCGGGCAGGTCGCGCTCATCGTCGGCGGGGCGGGAGGGCTCGGCCGACAGAGCGCACGATGGCTCGCGTCCCGGGGCTCGCACGTGGTCATCGCGGACATCAACGAGTCCGCGCTGCTGGCCGCCGCGGGTGATCTGGCGGATGCCGGTTCGGTGAGCACCGCCGTCCTGGACGTGACCGACGCGGCCGCGGTCGAGTCCGTGGTGCAGTCGGTCGTCGCGGACCACGGTCGTCTCGACATCCTGGTCACCAGCCAGGGGTTTCCGAAGGACGGCCGCCTGACGGACCTGACCGACGGGCAGTGGCACGACGTTGTCAGCGTGTGCCTGACCGGGACGTTCAACTGCATCCGTGCGGCGGCCCGGCCGATGATCGAGCAGCAGTACGGCCGGATCATCACGTTCTCCTCGCGCGCCTGGCACGGCAACCCCGGACAGGCGAACTACTCCGCGGCCAAGGCCGGCGTGGTCGGGCTGACCCGAGCCGTCGCCAAGGAGCTGGGCCGCTATTCGATCACCGCCAACGCGATCGCCCCCGGGCTCATCGACACCGAGTCGCTGCGGCAGCTGCCGACCTTTGACGCGATCGCCGAGCGCGCCGTCAAGGCCAACAGCATCCGCCGCCTCGGCGTGCCCGAGGACGTCGCGGCCACGGTCGGCTACCTTGCCTCGCCGGCCGCCGGCTTCCTCACCGGCGAGGTCGTGCACGTCTCCGGCGGGCGGTTCAGCTAGATGAGCCACCGGGCCGGCGCGGCCGAACACGCGGAAGCCACCGCCGAGTGGGCGCACCTCGACGCGGAGAGCCGGCAGATCGCCAGCCGGGCGCGCGAGCATCTCGCGCGGCACCTCGCGCCGATCGTCGCCGACTGCGAGCGCGACCGCCGCTTTCCGTACGAGCTCCTGGGCGGCCTGCTCGACCTGGGCTTCGTCAGGGGCGTGTGCGGGCCGCAGGACGGCGGCTACGGCCGCACCCACCTGCAGAACGCGCTGCTGATGGAGGAGGCCGGGCGGGTCTGGGCGAGCCTTCGCACGACGATGAACATCCTGTCGCTGGTCGCGGAGCTGCTGGCGTCCTCCGGCACGCCGCAGCAGAAGGCGAGCTATCTCGCCCCCCTGCTGCGCGGTGAGCGGCGCGGCTGGTTCGCCATCACCGAAGCGGAGGCGGGCTCGGACGCGGCCGGCCTGACGACCCGGGCGGAGCGCCTGCCCGACGGCTCGTTCCGGTTGACCGGGGAGAAGCGGTACATCACGAATGCCGCCCAGGGCGATTTCGGCATCGTCATGGCGAGCACCGATCCCGCGCTGGGCGCGAAGGGCATCACCGCTTTCATCGTCGAGCACGACCGCGGTGGCGTCACGGTGAGCGAGCAGCGGCGGCTGTCCGTGCGGGGCACCTCGAGCTGCACCGTCACCCTCGACGGCGCCGTCGTGCCGAAGGACCTGGTCCTGGGCCAGGTCGGCAGGGGACTCGCGACGGCCATGGCGGCCGTCAACGCGGGCCGGGTCAACGTCGCCGCGGGTGCGACGGGTCTGGGCCAGGCATGCCTGGAGGCCGCCGTGGCGCACACGACCGCGCGGCAGCAGTTCGGCAAAGCCATCGCCGGCTTTCAGCTCGTGCAGGAGATGGTGGTCGGCATCGGTGTGCGCACCCACGCCGGCCGGCTGCTCTACCAGGACGCGGCCCGGGCGCTGGACGCCGGGCGCGACGCCCGCACCGCCTGCGCGATGGCCAAGCTCTACTGCACCGAGGCGGCGGTACGCAGCGCCTCGGACACCATTCAGCTGCACGGCGCGGCCGGGCTGGAAGAGGGTACCGCGCCCGAGCGGTACTTCCGGGACGCGCGTGAGGCCACGATCCCCGAAGGGACGAGCCAGATGCAGATTCTCACCATCGGGCGCGCGTTACTGGGCGTCTCGGCGATCCGATAGGACGGGCGCAATGCCAACCGAGCAACAAGGAATCACGTCATACGCGGTGTACCTTCCCAGGTACCGGCTGAGCCGGGGCGAGATCGCGTCCGCCATCGGCGCGCGCGCGAACGGCACCAGGGTGGTCGCCGGACACGACCAGGACGCCACCTCCCTGGCGGTCGAGGCCGCCTCGCGCCTGGACCTCGCCACCGCCGCACCACGGTCGCTGTGGTATTCCACGACGTCTCCGGCGTATCTGGAGAAGACGAACGCGACCGCCATCCACGCCGCGGTGGGCCTCGACGAGGAGATCCCGGCCTTCGACCTCGGCGCGAATGCCCGCTCGGCGCCCGCCGCGCTGCTGAGCGCGAGCGCGTCGCAAGGTATTGCGGTCATGGCCGATCTCCGGCAGGGCGATGCCGGCGGCAGTGACGAGCGCGACGGGGGCGATGCGGCCGCCGCCTTCGCCTTCGGCCCGCAACCCGTCGCCGAGCTGCTGGCCACCGCATCGACCAGCGCTGAGTTCCTGGACCGCTGGCGACTGCCCACCGAGGTCGCGGCGCACGTCTGGGAGGAGCGCTTCGGCCAGCGGGAGTACGACAGCGCAGGGCTTCGGGCCGTCGCGCTCGCGCTGTCGCGCGCGGGTCTGACGCACCAGGACGTGACGCTGGTCGGCGTCGCCGGCCCCAATGCCCGGGCCACGAAGTCGGTGACCGCGGCGTGTACCAAGGGCGGCGCCCGGGCCGTCGGGGCCGACCTGCTGAGCCTGGTCGGCAACTGCGGCTCCACCCAGTTCGGCCTCGTCCTCGCCGACCTGCTCGACCAGGCCCGGCCGGGCGACGTGCTGCTGTGCGTCTCGCTCGCCGACGGGGCGGACGCCTTCGTGCTGCGCGCCACGGAGCGGATCGGCGCACAGCGCTCCGACATCCGCGGCCAGCTCGAGCCCTCCATCCCGGTCGACTACCCGAAGTACCTGGTCTGGCGGGGCCGGGTCGCCCGGGAGGCGCCCCGCCGGCCCGACCCGCAGCGGCCGTCCGCGCCGTTCGCGCGGCGCAACGAACCGTTCAAGTTCGGGTTCCGCGGCGGCCGTTGCCTCAGCTGCGGCCGGGTGCAGTTCCCCCTGCCCCGAGTCTGCTACCACTGTCACGCCGTCGACCGGTTCGAGGTCGTGCGTGGGGCCGGCCAGCGGGCAACGATCGTGACCTTCACGGTGGACCGCCTGGCCTTCTCGCCCAGCCCCCCGCTGCGCAGCGCCGTGGTCGAGCTCGAGCAGGGCGGCCGAATCCAGTGCGAGCTGACCGATGTCGCGCAAGAGCCGCAGGTCGGGGACACCGTCGAGATGACCTTCCGCCGTGCGGTATCCGTCGAGACCATCCACAACTACCTCTGGAAGGCCCGACCGGTCTCCTGACCGACGAGTGGAGCAGTGATGGCAATCCATAGCATCAAGGACCGCGTGGCAATCATCGCCATGGGGTGTACCAGGTTCGGCGAGTTCTTCGACAAGGGTGTGGACGACCTCATCGTCGATGCCGTGACCGAGACGGTCGCCGGCACCAGCCTGAGCCTCGACGACATCGACGCCTTCTGGCTCGGGACCTACGTGTCGGGCATCAGCGGCATGAGCCTGTCCAGGGCGTTGCGCCTGGAGGGCAAGCCCGTGACCCGCGTGGAGAACATGTGCGCCACCGGCTCGGAGGCCCTGCGTGCCGCGTGTTACGCGGTGGCGGCCGGCGCGGTCGACGTGGCCATGGCCGTCGGCGCCGAGAAGCTCAAGGACACCGGCTACTCGGGCCTGATCTCGCCGAAGATCCAGGACGACGGCAGCCGCGTCGACCTGTCGGCGCCGGCGAACTTCAGCCTCCTCGTGCCCGCGTACGAGCACCGCTACGGCGTGTCGGAGGGCGACTTCCGCGCGGCCATGACGCATGTGGCGTGGAAGAACCACCAGAACGGCGCGCTCAACCCTCGGGCGCAGTTCCGCAAGGCGGTGACCAAGGAGGCCATCGACGCCTCGCCGCAGGTGGCCGGGCGGTTCGGCGTGCTCGACTGTTCCGGGGTCGCCGACGGGGCCGCCGCCGCGATCGTGGTCCGGGCAGAGGACGCCTGGAAGTACACCGACAAGCCGATCTTCATCAAGGCGTTCTCGCTCGTCTCGGGCGCGGCGTCGGGCAACATCGACGAGGGCTACGACTTCACGACCTTTCCCGAGGCGGTCGCGAGCGTCACCCAGGCCTACGCCGAGGCCGGCATCACCAACCCCAGGCAACAGCTCGCGCTCGCCGAGGTGCACGACTGCTTCACCGCGACGGAGATCGTCCTGATGGAGGATCTCGGCTTCGCCGAGCGGGGCTCGGCGTGGGAGTCGGTGCTCGCCGGCGAGTTCGACCGCGACGGGGTGCTTCCGGTCAATCCGGACGGCGGCCTGAAGAGCTTCGGTCATCCGGTCGGCGCCAGCGGCCTGCGGATGCTGTACGAGGCGTGGCTGCAGCTTCGCGGCGAGGCCGGTGAGCGCCAGCTTGCCACGGCCGACCGGGGGCTGGCGTTGACGCAGAACCTCGGTGGTGCGCCGGGGGCGGCGGTGTCGTTCGTATCGATCGTCGGTACTGACGCGGTGTAGGCGGGTAGCCGGCCGTTGCCCGCGGCCGGCTACCCCGGCCGGGCCTACGCCTGGCGCAGGGCGTCACGGACGACCGCGGCCACCGTTTCGGGGTCGCGGGCGTCGTGCAGGACCAGCACGGTCGAGCCGGTGCCGGCCGGCTCGGCCTGGCGGGTGAAGAGGGACACGACCTGGGCCATGGCGGCGTCCAGCTCGGCCGCCGGGTCCTCGGCGTCGCGGCGCAGCCACCGCCGCAGCACGTGGTTGTGGGCGGAGACCACGGCGGCGGCCATCAGCTCGGCCCGCAGTGCCGCGCCCGGGGCGGGGCCCATCCACTCGGCGATGAACTCGCGGAACAGCCGCTGGTAGCGGGCCACGCTGGCGATCTCCCGGTCGCGCAGGGCGGCCACGCGGCTCGTGATCCGGTAGCGGCGCCGGGCGCGGTCGCCCTCCTCGACATAACGCAGGAGCACGAGCCGTACGGCATCCGTGACCGCGACCAGAGCGGTGTCCGCGCTCGAGGTGGCCAGCCGCTCCTTGACGGCGGCGAGGAGCCGGTCGTGGTCCGGGAAGATCACGTCTTCCTTGGACCGGTAGTGCCGGAACAGCGTCGTGCGGCCGACGCCGGCCCGGTCGGCGATGTCGTCCGCGGTGGTCTGCTCGAAGCCGCGCTCGTCGAACAGGTCGAAGGCCGCGTCGACCAGGCGCTCTCGGGCTGGAGTTGTCACGGAACCATCCTCGCGCATCGGGCGTTGCCTGACCTCGGCGGTATGCAGTACCGTAATGATGGTACTAGGTACCGCCCACCTAGGAGGCTGACATGCTCGAGGACACCGACCTCGCCACCGAGTTCGAGACGATCCAGGTCCCGCGCCGCGGCGTGCTGTTCCGGGAGGGCGACCTGGCCGACTACCTCTACATGCTGGTCGAGGGCAAGGTGAAGCTGAGCCGGCGCTCGCACGACGGGCGCGAAGGCCTCCTCGCGCTGCTCGGCCCGGACGAGCACTTCGGCGAGGTGGAGCTGCTCGACGGCGGGCCGCGGGTGACCACGGCGACGGCGGTGTCCGACGCGCGGCTGGCCCGGCTGCACAAGACCGCGCTGTACCACTGGCTGGCGCACCGGCCGCACGCCGCCGAGCAACTGCTGCGGGTGGTCGCCCGGCGCATCCGCGACGACCGGGCCACCGTGCACGACCGGCTCTTCACCGATGTCTCCGGGCGGGTGGCGGGGCAGCTGATCCAGCTCGCCCACCAGTTCGGGGTGGCCGACGGCGGCGTGACCCGGGTGGTGCACGACCTGACCCAGACCGAGCTGGCACAGTTCGTGGGGGCGTCGCGCGAGTCGGTGAACAAGGTCCTGGCACAGTACGCGAGCCGCGGCTGGGTCCGGCTGGAGAACAAGTGCATCGTGATCCTGGACGACGCCCCGCTGGCCCGCCGGGCCCAGCACAAGCGGCGCCGGTAAAGGAACGTTGCGGGCCGATCGTGGCGGCACGTTAGGTCTCTGGCGCGTCGTGCGGGGCGCGCACGGACCGAAATCTCCGCGGTCAGCAACGCCACGATTGCTGCAATGTCGGTCAGGTCGCTCCACGTGATGCTGGCCCCGGTGTGGCGGAGCTGGTCGACCGTTTCGCTTCCGGTGGCGATACCGATGGTCTGCGCGCCGCCTTCGAGCCTCGTTCGCACGTCGTGCCGACTGTCGCCGATGACGAAAGTATCCACCGCAGCTTGGCTCGAAGTATCGCGCACTGTTCGAGCACCTTGACGCCCTCGCCTTCGTCGGCAAGCAGGCGACGGTCACGCTCAGTGAGGTGCATCGCGTTGGGTGCGCAACAGCACGATGGCGAGCACCACCATCCACAGCAGGTAAGCCGCGACGTTGATGCGCTCGTACACTCCCTGCCACGGCGTGGGCTCGTTCGTAGCTAGGGCGTCAGCCTGCATCGAGGCCATTGCGCCGAACGCGAGCAGCGTCAGGATCGTAGCGACGGAGTAGACGCGGAACCGCTTCCCGAGCGCCACGGCGCCGAAGGTCATGGCCAGTAGGAAGAACAACGAGAGCACGATGGTGAGGGTGATGTGCATCGTGTCGCTGAAGGTGCCACCGCCCTGGGCGATGACGTCACGCATGTGCATTGGGAAGAAGGGGCCGGCCTGGTCGACGACTCCGACTATGACCAGCGCCCAGCCGGTGACGCGCAGAGCGCGGTTCCGACCGGCTGACCACAAGACTCCGAACCCGAAGGCGAGCGCAAGCACCCCGCTGACGAACAGGAGCGAAACGACGAGCGGTCGGGAAGGAGCGTCGACGGCAAACAGCTCGCTGATGGTTTGGTCTATCGAGCTGTAGCCCTCCCACCGCATGGGTCCCAGCACAAGCGCGACGACATAGAACAGGGAAGAGCCGATTCCGGCGGCGAGCAGTACCCTTCGCAGCACCCCTGGCGAGCCCTCGGCCGAGATATCAGGCTGCGGTAGCTCCGGTGCCCGTCCGATCGTGCTCGACATGTTGGCCTCCTCCGAACCTCAATGCGCGCACCCTCGACCCCGACCATCCCCCTGTGGGAGGAGCGGAGGTAGGGCCGATCGACCCCCCGGGATGGAGGCCCAAGGGGCCCGCTCACAAGTCAAGATCGATCACGAACGCGGCGTGTCGTGATGCGACGCTCGGTTCGCTGAGTTGGTCATCGAAGGCATGCCGCAGCTGTCTGCGCGTCGTTCGTGACGCCGTGTGAGGGCTGTGGGGTTTCGGTGTGTGGGCCATGACGCCGCGCACGTCGTGGACGCCCTCGTGCGGGCGGCCGGCGCGAACCGCCTGCCGGCCCGGTGACATCGCGCTGGTCGCCGCCAATGTCAACTACGTCCGGTGGCCTTGGGCTGGTGGGGGCATGCTGGCGCGGGCCAGGATCCCCGCCGCGGCGACCGCGCAGGCGCCGCCGATCGCGATGAGCGCGGTGCTGTACCCGGCGGCGGACGCGAGGGCGGCGGCGGCGAGCGGGGCGGCGGCTCTGGCCAGGGTGACTGGCGTGTTGAGAGTGCCGGCGATCGTGGCGTAGCCGGTGGTGCCGTAACGGTCGGCGAGCAGCGCGGGGGAGGCGAGGTTCGCGATACCGAACCCGATGCCGAAGGCGACCACGCCGATGACGGCACCGGTCCGGGTGCCGGCCAGCAGCGGCAGGGCGAAGGCTGCGACGGCCTGGGTGGCGAAGACGATCGCGATCACGGTAGTCAGCCGGATTCGTCGTTGTGCACCGGTGAGCACGAGCCGGCCGGTGACCGACAGTACGCCGAGGAGTCCGGCGACGGTGGCGGCGAACGTGGCTGGGTGGCCCTTGTCGGTGAGGAAGCCGACGAGGTGGACGGTCATTGCGGTCATGGCGGCGCTGTGGGCGACGAACGCGACGGCGAGGTACCAGAATCGGCTGTCGTGGACGGCGGCGCGGACGGCTGCTGCGCGCTGGGTGGCAGTTGGTCTTCCGGCAGCGCTATGTCCGGCCGGTGGGCGGCGGACGACGAGCGCGTGCAGGGGCACGGCGACGGTGCCGTTGACGGCCGCGAGTACCAGCAGTGTGGTGCGCCAGCCGTACCGCTGCTCCAGCAGCCCGGTGAGGGGCATGAAGATCGTGCTGGCGAATCCAGCAACGATCATCATCCCCAGGAGCGCCCTGGACCGGCGGGCGGCATCGAACCAGGAGACGATGACGGCGGTCGCGGCTTCGTAGAGCGACATCGCCATGGCGACGCCGAGTGCGGCGAAGACGAGGTACAGCTGCCATACCTCGTGGACGCGGGACCACGCGACGAGCAGGCCGGCCCCGGTGAGCGAACCGAGGGCCATCAGGGCCCGGCCGCCATGGTGGTCCAGCCATCGGCCGACCGGGATGGCTGTGGCAGCTCCCGTGAGTACTGCGGTGGTGAGCGCGCCGGTGACCACTGCGGGGCTGGTGTGCAGGTCGGCGGCGATCGGGTGCAGCAGGACGGCGAAGGCGTAGTACAGCGTGCCGTAGCCGACGGTCTGCGTGACGGCGAAGATGGCGACGATCCACCAGCCGTGGAACACCGGCCGGTGGCCGCGATCCTTGCGGTCCGCGGCCACCGGTGTCGTCGTGGGTGCCATAGGGGCGTGGTCAGCCGCAGCAGCTGCCGCCGGACTGCTCCCCGCTGGCGTCCGCCACGGGCAGCAACGTCAGCGGCGCGGAAAGCAGGCCGCCGGAGAGGCCGGTCGCCAGTCCCCGTCCGGTCGCAGCGGCCGGCTGTGCGGCGGGGGCGCAGCATCCGCCGTCGTTGGCCGAGATGGTGGTCTCGCCGAGGACGGGGTTGCTGTTGCACACGCCGGTTTCGGGTAGGTCGAGCTGGACGTCGCGGGCGGCGTCCCAGTCCCCGGCGAGGGCGGCGACAACGGAGCGGGCCTGCTCGTAGCCGGTGGCGAGCAGGAACGTCGGCGCGCGGCCGTAGCTCTTGACGCCCACGGCGTAGTAGCCGGCTTCGGGGTGGGCCAGTTCGTCGATGCCGTGCGGCGGGACGGTGCCGCAGGAGTGGTCGTTCGGGTCGATCAGTGGGGCGAGGGCCCGGGTGGAGCCCAGGATCGGGTCCAGGTCCAGGCGTAGCTCGGAGGTGATGCCGTGGTTGGGCCGGAATCCGGTCGCGGACACGATCCGGTCCGCGGTGATCGACCGTGTCCCGTCGGAGACGGTCACCTGGCCGTCGACAGTCGGGGTCAGCGAGTGCACCGAGAAGCCGGTGACGAGTTCGATGTTCCCAGCCTCGACGTGTTCGCGTAGGCGGGTGCCGATCGCGCCGCGGGCCGGCAGCGCGTCGGCGGTCTCGCCGCCGTAGGTGCGCGCCGCGCTGGCCGCCCGGATCGCCCACACGACGGACGTGCCCGGCGCCTGGCCGGCGAGCTCGGCCAGGAACAGCAGGGTGTTGGCCGCGGAGTGCCCGGCGCCGACGACCAGGGTGCGCCGACCGGCGAAGCGGTCCCGGTCGGCGCGGAGCACGTCCGGCAGTGCCTGCTCGATGAAGGCCGCCGCGGTGTCCTCGCCGCGGGCAGGGATGCCGGAGGCGCCGAGTACGTTCGGGGTGGTCCAGGTGCCGGAGGCGTCGATGACCGCCCGGGCCAGGATGTCGTCGCCCTCGGCGAGCCGGACGAGGAACGGTGCGGTGTCGCGGCCGGCGGTGCGCACCCGGTCCACGCCGAGCCGGGTCACGGCCTGGACCCGGGCGCCGTAGCGGACGTGCGGCTTGAGGGACGGCAGGTCGGCGAGCGGCTGGAGGTACTCGTCGGCGAGCTGGGCGCCGGTCGGCAGTACCTCGGGGGCGGGCTCGATCCAGCCCGCGTCGGCCAGGAGCCGGCGGGCCGCGGCGTCGGTGTTGTACCGCCACGGGGAGAACAGCCGGACGTGGCCCCACTGCCGTACCGACGCGGCGGGCCGGTCGCCGGCCTCGAGGACGGTGAACGGCAGGCCGCGCTCGGTCAGGTGCGCGGCGGCGGCGAGGCCGACCGGGCCGGCGCCGATGACGACGACCGGCAGGCCGTCGAGCTGGGTGGTCATATGAAAGATCCCTTTCGGTTGTCTTGACGAATGTCGAATCAGGAAGGCGGATTGCGCCCGCGCTGGGATGCCGTGGGCGGGACTGGTCTAGTTGATGTGTGGGCTGCGGCGTTCGATGAGGGTCACGTCGCGCCAGCGGTTGCCCTGGGTGACGTGCCGGGCGACCCGCTCGCGGATGCCGACGGTACGGAACCCGGCCGAGTGATGCAGGGCCAGGCTCGCCGTGTTCTCGGGAAAGACACCGGACTGGATGGTCCAGATCCCGGCCGCCTCGGTCGAGGCGATGAGCGCCCGTAACAGTGCCCTGCCGATCCCGCGTCTCTGGGCGGCGGCGTCGACGTAGACGGAGTGTTCGACCACGCCTGCGTACACCGCCCGTGCCGACACGGGCGAGACGGCGACCCAGCCGAGCGCGGTGCCGGTGTCGTCGACCGCGACGAACCGGTGGTCGGGCAGTCTCGACGTGTCAAACGTGTCCCAGTGGGGCGCGGTGGGTTCGAAGCTGGCGTTACCACCGTCCAGGCCCGCCTGGTAGATCGCGAGGACCGCGTCGGCGTCGCCGGCGGTCATCGGCCGGATGGGGACGATGGTGCGGGCCGGGGTGGTGGTCATGTGCAGCTTCCGGTGGGAATCGGGGCCGGGCGGCCCATGACGACGTCGGCGGCGGACGGGAAGCAGGCGATGCAGTTCTCGTTGATCCGGTAGTGCCGGGCCGTGCCGATGGCGTCCACCAGCACGAACCGGACCTCGGTGAGGATCTTCAGGTGCTGCGACACCGTCGACTGTGCCAGCCCGACCGCCGCGACGAGCTCGCCGACGCTCATCGGCCGGGCCTGCCGCGCCAGGTACTCCACAATCTGCACCCGCGTCGGATCGGCAAGGGCCCGGAACCACGACGCGTAGGTCTCCGCGGTCGTCCGATCGAGCAGCTCGCTCATCATCCACCAACTTCATCGTCTATCGCCGATCAACGATGAAACTGTAGCCGGGTCTTTGGTGATCAGCAACCCGGTCGCCACGACGAGCTGTGCGACCGCGGCCAGCGTGGCCGGTTCGACGTGTTCCGGGGTGTCGGCCGGGCTGTGGTACCCGGCCATCCCGGCTTCGATACCCACCGCGGCGAGCCCGGCGGCGGCGTGGCGGCGGTTGTCCGAGGCGACCGGCCCGGCCACGAGCGGCAGGCCACCGCCGGCGGGGTGTAGACCTCGCTCGGGAGCGTGCGGCACGGTGAACGCCTCGAACGTCACCGTGGCGCCGGCGTCGTCGAGCTGCTGGGTCAGCCAGGCCCGGGCGGCGGCCCCGCCCGCGCTGCCGACCCGCCGCCCGGCGAACGCATCCCCAGCCAGTGCGGCCACGGTTGCCGCCATCTGCTTCCCGGACACCTGTCGGAGCGCCGAGCGGAGCCGGTCCAGGGTGGGCCCGGTAGCAGGCGCAGCTGACGGCTGGGTGGGAATGTTCATCCGCAGCAGCCTTGACCGGCGGCGCTGGCGTCGGCCTTCGCTGCGCTGCCGCAACAGGAGGCTTCCGCGGCCGCCTCGGCGGTCGTACCGCAGCACGGCGCGCTCGCGGCGGCGGGCTCGGGCAGGTCGAGCGTGGCGGTGGGTGGGTTGCCGCAACAACCGCTGGTCCCGGCGACGAGCAGGGCGGCCGCCGGGTCGCCGGCGAACCCGCCGGTGATCGTGGTGGGTGCGGGGCTCGTCTGGGTCTCGTTCACGATCGTGGTCCTTCCTGAATTCTGACGCCAAGGCTGTCTCGATGTCTGTCGAATCAAACGGTTGCACGCTGATTTGAGATCTGTCAACCTAGAGGCATGTCAAAACAGCCGGCGGTGCTCACCCTCGCCGACCTCAACGCGGCGGAGCCGTGCTGCACGCCGCTCGCCGAGCGGCGAATCCCCGCGGAGACCGCTGCCGTGCTGGCGCCCGCGTTCAAGGCCCTCGGCGATCCGGTCCGGCTGCAGCTGATGTCGATGATCGCCTCGGCGCCGGACGGGGAGATCTGCGTGTGTGACCTCACCCCGGCGTTCGAGCTGTCCGGCCCGACCATCTCGCATCATCTGCGCACCCTGCGCGAAGCCGGCCTGGTCGACGCCGACCGTCGCGGCACCTGGGTGTACTACCGCGCCCGTACCGGCGTCCTGCGTCAGCTTGCCACGCTGCTCGCGGTCGAGGTTCTTCCGACAAGCTGACGATCTGCCGCGCTGCGGCGGTTTGCCGCACGGTGGACGACATCGACGGGCGAGTCCGGGCCCTGATCGACGAGCTCACCGCTACGCCGGCGGGATGACCGTCCGGCATGGCACGCCGGCCGGCTCGGTGTGTCGCGACGTCGTTCGCCGCGGGTTCACCGGCGCCGCGAAGGTCAGGTTGACAAGAGCATGTGACTCACCGGATATTGAGTCAATGGATGCTGAGTTTTCTTCGGTGCAGCGACGGGCCCGGATCCACGCCGCGCTCGGCGACCCGGCCCGGCTCGCCATCGTCGACACGCTCACCCTCGGCGACGCCTCGCCGGGCGAGATCGCCCGCGCGCTGCAGTTGCCGACCAACCTCGTCGCCCACCACGTCAACGTGCTCGACGACGCCGGGCTGCTCGAACGCGGCCGGTCCGAGGGCGACCGGCGCCGCACCTACCTGCGGCTGCGCCCGGACGTGCTGGCCTCGCTGGTCCCGCCGCCGCTGCGCGACGTGTCCCGGGTGGTGTTCGTGTGCACCCACAACTCGGCCCGCTCGCAGCTGGCCGCCGCGCTCTGGTCGCACCGGGCGGCCGGCATCCCGGCCGCGTCCGCCGGCACCCACCCCGCGGCCCGGGTCAACCCCCGTGCCGTCGCCGTCGCCCGCCGGCACGGGCTCGTCATCAACGCCACCGGCACCGCACACGTCGCCGACGTCGTCACCGAAGCCGACCTCGTCGTCGCCGTCTGCGACAACGCCCACGAGGACCTCACCGACGGCGTCCGGCCCCGGCTGCACTGGTCCGTGCCCGCCCCCGAGGACACCGACGCCGCGTTCGAGGCCATCTTCGCCGACCTCGCCGCCCGCATCGACCGCCTTGCCCCCGCCCTGCACCCCGCAGCAGCCCAGCGCGCCGGAGCCGACCATGACTGACGCGATCGTCTACTACCACCCGGACCTGTCCGTCGACCAGCAGCTCGCCCTGCGCACCGCCGCGATCCGCCTCGGCCACGAGTTCGACGGCACCTACACCGCCGAGACCATCGAACGGTTCCTGCACACCAGCTACGACCAGTTCGCGTCGCTGTCCACCGTGCCGAACTTCCTGCCCCTGCTCGCCGAACGCTTCGCCCGCCAGCGCCTGCACGCCCTGGCCCGCGTCGAAGGCAAACACCGCGACGGCAAACCCGTCGTGCTGTTCCTGTGCACCCACAACGCCGGCCGCTCCCAGATGGCGCTCGGGTTCTTCGCCCACCTCGCCGGCGACCGCGCCGTGGCCTGGTCCGGCGGCTCCGAACCCGGCACCGAGGTCAACCCCACCGCCGTCATCGCGATGGCCGAACGCGGCATCGACATCACCGACGAATACCCCAAACCGTGGACCGACGAAGTCGTCCGCGCCGCCGACGTCGTCATCACCATGGGCTGCGGCGACGCCTGCCCCGTCTTCCCCGGCACCCGCTACGAGAACTGGGTCCTCGACGACCCGGCCGGCTGGGACCTCGACGGCGTCCGCCCGCTACGCGACGAGATCGAACGCCGCGTCCGCCGCCTCATCGACCAGCTCGCCATCGCCTGACCACCCGAACCCGAGACAGGACCTCCACCCTCGTGAACCCAACCCTGTGGCGCCGACTCCTCGCCGAGTTCACCGGCACCGCACTACTCGTCACCGCCGTCGTCGGCTCCGGCATCATGGCCACCACGCTGTCGCCGAACGACATCGGCCTGCAGCTGCTGGAAAACTCCATCGCCACCGCGTTCGCCCTCGGCGCGCTCATCCTCACCTTCGGACCCATCTCCGGCGCCCATTTCAACCCGGTCGTCTCCGCCGCCGACTGGTTCCTCGGCCGCCGCGCCGGCACCGGACTCACGGCCCGCGACCTCGCCGGCTACATCCCGGCCCAGATCGGCGGAGCCATCGCCGGGGCGATCCTGGCCGACCTCATGTTCGATCTGCCCGCCGTCGCCTTCTCCACCAAAGACCGCACCGCCGGGCACCTCTGGCTCGGCGAGATCGTCGCCACCACCGGACTGCTGCTGCTCATCTTCGCCCTCGCCCGCTCCAGCCGGGCCGGCGTCGCCCCGGCCGCCGTCGGCGCCTACATCGGCGCCGCCTACTGGTTCACCTCCTCCACCTCCTTCGCAAACCCGGCGGTCACCATCGGCCGCGCCTTCACCGACACCTTCGCCGGGATCGCCCCCGCCTCCGTGCCCGGCTTCGTCATCGCCCAACTCGCCGGACTGGCCGTCGGCGTCGGACTGATCGCGGCGCTGTACCCCGACGCCGGGCGCAGCGCCGACGACGTCGTGACCGCCCGCCCCACCGCCGCGGACGACGCCGCCACACGCCGGGCCGCCGACGCCGTCGGCCGGTCCTGAACCTCCCGGCCAGCCTGAACAACCTCTTGGTCACCGAGCACGAAGGAACCGACACTCCATGAGCGACAAGCCAACCGTCCTGTTCGTCTGCGTCCACAACGCCGGCCGCTCCCAGATGGCCGCCGGCTGGCTGCGCCACCTCGCCGGTGACACCGTCGAGGTGCGCTCCGCCGGCTCCGAACCCGCAGACCGGATCAACCCCGTCGCCGTCGAGGCCATGCGCGAGGTCGGCATCGACATCACCGCCAACACCCCCCGCAAGCTCGACTGGGACACCGCCGAATCCTCCGACGTGCTCATCACCATGGGCTGCGGCGATGTCTGCCCCGTCTTCCCCGGCAAGCGCTACCTCGACTGGAAACTCGACGACCCCGCCGGGCAGGGCATCGACGCCGTCCGCCCGATCCGCGACGCCATCAAGGCCCGCGTGGAGCAGTTGCTCACCGAGCTGCCCGTGAAGACCGGCTGACCCGGACCGGCCCGCGAGTTTCAGCGTTCGCCGGGCCCGGCACGGGCGGTGCCGTCAGCGGCGGCCGCGACCAGCGCTTCAAGCTCTTCTTCCCCCGCCCTGGCCAGCCCGGGCCGCTGGTGCCCCGGGGCGAGGACTGGTTCGCGCATTGGCGCGCCATGGACCCCTCGACCCGCGGCGTCATGCGCACCTACACGGTCAGCGACCAGCGCCCGGGCGAGTTCGACGTCGAGTTCGCCCTGCACCCGGGCGGCGGCCCGGCCATCCAGTGGGCCGGCCGCGTCCGCGCGGGCGACCGCCTGGTCGCGCTGGGCCCGACGGTGGCCGACAACGGCGGCGTGGACTTCCGCCCGCCGGGGGACACCGAGTGGGTACTGCTGGCCGGCGACGAGACGGCGCTGCCCGCCCTGGCCGCGATCCGCGCCTGGATCGGCGACGACCTTCCGGTGTACTGCTACGTCGCCGCCGAACCGGACCGCTGCCCGGCCCTTGCCGGCGCGGTGCGGTGCGACGGCGACCTGCTGACCCCGATCCGCGGCGCCGCCCTTCCCGCCGGCACGCCGTACGCCTGGATCGCCGGCGAGTCGGGCGAGATCCGCGCCCTGCGCCGCCACCTGGTCCAGGACCGCGGCTTCCCGAAGCCGCGCGTGATGTTCACCGGCTACTGGCGCCGGGGCGCCACGGAGGACGACCTGATCGCGGAGTCGGTCGCCTGAGCCGGGGTCAGGCGGGGTAGCGGCGCGGGGTCCAGACTCGCGTGCCGTCGTGGCGGGTCTGCGAGGAGCCGATGATGAGCAGCGTCCGCATGTCCACTTCGGAGGGTTCCAGGGCGGCGAGGTCCACGACCCGCACCGACTCCTGCGGCCCGCCCACGTCGCGGCCGATCACCACCGGGGTGTCGGCGGCGCGGTGCTGCAGCAGCAGCTCCTTGGCCGCCGCCACCTGCCAGGTGCGCGAGCGCGAGCCCGGGTTGTAGATCGCGATCACCAGGTCCGCCGCGGCCGCGGCCGAGAGCCGGGAAGCGATGACGTCCCATGGCTTGAGCCGGTCGGACAGCGACAGCACGCAGAAGTCGTGCCCGAGCGGCGCCCCCGCCCGGCTCGCCACCGCCTGGGCCGCGGTGAGACCCGGCAGCACGCGGACGGGCACGTCCTTCCAGCGCGGCTCGGCGGCGACTTCCAGCACGGCCGCCGCCATGGCGAAGACGCCGGGGTCCCCGGAGGACACCACGGCCACCCGCCGCCCGTCCTTCGCCAGGGAGAGCGCGAACTCGGCCCGCTCCTCCTCGACCCGGTTGTCCGAGGCGTGCCGCCGCTGCCGGGGATTGACCGCGACCCGGTCCAGGTACGGCCCGTATCCCACGAGATCGTCGGCGGCGGCGAGCGCGGCCTGGGCCTGCGGGGTCAGCCAGTCCCGCCCGGCCGGTCCGAGGCCGACCACCACGACTTCCCCGGCGGCCGGCGCGGGCGGAGCCGCCGCGAGGGCGGCCGCGGTCTCGTCGTGGACCTTCGACGGCAGCAGGACGAGGGAGAAGTACGGCACGGTCGACGGGTCGACGTCGGCCAGTGGCGCGGTGCGCTGCCCGCCGGTGGTGGCCCGCTCGACGTACCAGGCGTCCTCCAGCCGCCCGGCCCGCTCGAGCGCGGAACGGACGTTGCCGAACGTGCGGCCCAGCTTCAGCACGGCGGCCGAGTCGGTGGCGGCCAGCCGCGCGGCCAGCTCGTCCGGGGGCAGGGTGCCGGGCAGCACGGTGAGCACCTCGTCGCGCTCCACGAGCGGGCGGCCCAGCACGGCCGAGGCGCCGGAGACGGAGGTCACGCCGGGGACGACCTCCGTGCGGTACCGCCGCGACAGTCGCTTGTGCATGTGCATGTAGGAGCCGTAGAACAGCGGGTCGCCCTCGCACAGGACGACGACGTCGCGCCCGGCGTCGAGGTGGGCGGCCAGCCGCGCGGCCCAGGCGTCGTAGTGCTCCTCGATGACGGCCCGGTAGTCCGGGGTGTCCTCGGTGGTCACCGGGTAGACGAGGGCCTCCTCGATCTGCTCCGGGCGCAGGTACGGCTCGGCGATCGAGCGGGCGATGCTGCGGCCGTGGCGGGCGCTGTGGTAGGCCACCACCGGGGCGGCGGCGATGAGCCGGGCCGCCTTGACCGTCACCAGCTCGGGGTCGCCGGGGCCGAGCCCGACGCCGTAGAGGCTCCCGCTGTCCACAGTGGTCATTCCTTCTCGTCCGCGATCGCGTTGACGGCGGCGGCCGTCATCGCGCTGCCGCCCCGGCGGCCGTGCACGACCAGGTGCTCCAGGTCCGACTCGGCCAGGGCCAGTTTCGACTCGGCGGCGCCGATGAAGCCGACCGGGATGCCGAGCACCGCGGCCGGGCGGCCGGCGCCCTCGGCGACCATCTCCAGCAGCCGGAAGAGCGCGGTCGGGGCGTTGCCGATGGCCACCACGGCGCCGTCGAGGCGGCCCCGCCACAGCTCGAGCGCCGCTGCGCTGCGGGTGGTGGCGAGACGCGCGGCCAGCTGCGGTACACCCGGATCCCGCAGCGTGCAGATGACCTCGTTGTCGCGGGGGAGCCGCGCGCGGGTGACCCCGGAGGCGACCATCTCGGCGTCGCAGAGGATCGGCGCACCGGCCCGCAGCGCGGCCCGGGCGGCGGCGACCACGCCGGGGGAGTGCCCCACGTCGGCGGGCAGGTCTACCATCCCGCAGGCGTGGATCATGCGCACGGTCACCTGGGCCACGTCGGGCGGCAGCGCGGAGAGGTCGGCCTCGGCCCGGATGGTGGCGAACGAGCGCCGGTAGATCTCCGCGCCGTCGCGGATGTAGTCCGTCATACGACCGCGCTCCGGTACCCCTGCGGCGTCGCCACCATCTCCACGTGCCTTCCCTTCGGCGCGCCGCAGCGCCGCTCGCAGCCGGCCCAGTGGACCGGAAGTCCGCCGGGGTCCCGCGGCCGGGCGTCCGCGCGGACATCGGCCAGTGCCTTGGCGCAGCCCGGCCGTCCGGCGCACGCCGTCACCCCGGTCCACGGAGAGGGATCAGAATCCGGCATTGGTACGCCGGGCAGCACGACGGTCCGCCACGGCGTGACGATGATCTCTTTCGCGGCGTCCTCGAACCGCAATGCGGGCGTGAGGAGCCCGAGGGGCACGACAACCCCTGGCGGAGGACCAGCGAAAACGGGCAGATCGCACACGTCGACGGAAGCGAGCAGCCGGTGGGCCACCCGCGCCGGACCGTCGCGCAGCTCGGCCAGCCGCCACGCCTGCGACTCCTGCGCGGCCCGCTCGGCCAGGAACGCCAGAGCGGCCGCTACCAGCAAGGACGCGCCCCCGGTGGCGGTGGTCGGCAGACCCGCGAGCACCAGGCGGCCGCCGTGCAGCCCCACGTCCCCGAGCAGCGGCGTCACGTCCCCGCGCCCGTCGTCGATCGTGGCCAGGAACCGCCCTGGCAGCTCGGCCAGCTCGGGGGTCGCGCACAGCAACGCGTCGAACTCGCGGACGAGCTCTCGCACGTCGCCGAGGGGGCTGGCGATGATGTTGCGCACCCGCTCGTGGGTCGCCGAGGGCAGCAGCCCGGCCGCCGAGAGCCGGTCGCCCAGCTCGGTCTCGGCCCCCGGCCGCAGGCCGCGGACCTGCACGTTCGCCCGCGAGGTGAGCTCCAGCACGGGGTCGCCCAGCTCGGCCGCGGCGGCCCGCAGCACGCCCAGCTGATCCGCGGTGAGCAGGCCGCCGGGCAGCCGGACGCGGGCCAGGCCGCCGTCCGCGGCGGCGTGCACCTGCACCGCGCCGGGGCACCGGTCGGGGGCGTCGCGTTCGCTGGGAGCCTGCACGGGGCGGATACTACCTGCGCTTGACGCGGCGGCGGCCGGTCAAGGAGAGTTGGCGACGCTGTACACAGCAACGGCGACGTGTGGAGGAACCCGGTGCGAGTCCGGGGCGGTCCCGCCACTGTGACCGGGACCGAGCCGCCAGCGCCGATCCGGAAGTCAGGAACTCCTCCGCCGCCGGAACCGACCCACCGACTTGGGGCGCGGACCCCGAGGGAGGACCACGGCGTGATCCTGCTGTTGTCGACGTCCGACACCGACCTGCTCAGCGCCCGCGCGAGCGGGGCCGAGTACCGGCTGGCCAACCCGTCCCGGACCGCCGTGGAGGACCTGGCGGGGCTGGCCGAGGGCGCGGAGCTGATCGTCGTGCGCTTCCTGGGGGCGTACCGCGACTGGGCCGACGGCCTCGACGCGCTCCTGGCCACCGGCCGCCCGGTGGTGATCCTCGGCGGCGAGCAGGCCCCCGATGCCGAGCTGATGAGCCACTCGACCGTGCCGGCCGGCCTCGCCGCCCAGGCCCACGCCTACCTCGCCTCCGGCGGCCCGGCCAACCTCGCCGAGCTGCACCGGTTCCTCTCCGACACGGTGCTGCTGACCGGCCACGGCTTCGCCCCGCCGGTGGAAACCCCGGCCTGGGGCGTGCTGGAGCGCGAGGCGGCCGCGACCGGCGGCCCGACGGTGGCCGTCATCTACTACCGGGCCCACCACGTGTCCGGCAACACCGCGTTCGTCGAGCGGCTGTGCGACGCGATCGAGGCCGAGGGCGCCAACGCGCTGCCGGTCTTCGCCGCCTCCCTGCGCACCGCCCCGCCGGAGCTGCTCGACACGCTGTGCCGGGCCGACGCGCTCGTCGTCACCGTGCTCGCGGCCGGCGGCACCCGCCCGGCCGACGCCCAGGCCGGCGGCGAGGACGAGGCCTGGGACGTCGGCGCCCTGGCCGCGCTGGACGTGCCGATCCTGCAGGGCCTGTGCCTGACCAGCAGCCGCGAGACCTGGGACGCCAACGACGACGGGCTCTCCCCGCTGGACACCGCCACCCAGGTCGCCATCCCGGAGTTCGACGGCCGGATCATCACCGTGCCGTTCTCGTTCAAGGAGATCGACGAGGACGGCCTCACCGTCTACGTCGCCGACCGCGAGCGGGCGCGGCGCGTGGCCGGGATCGCCGCCGCCCACGCCCGGCTGCGCGGCCTGGCCAACGCGGACAAGCGGATCGTGGTCATGCTCAGCGCGTACCCGACCAAGCACTCGCGCATCGGCAACGCCGTCGGCCTGGACACCCCGGCCAGCGTCGTGCGGCTGCTCGCCGAGCTGGCCGAGCGCGGGTACGACCTCGGCGAGGGCTTCCCGGCCGAGGGCGACGCGCTCATCCACGAGCTCATCGCGGCCGGCGGCCAGGACGTCAACTGGCTCACCGAGGAGCAGCTGCGCGGCAACCCGGTGCGGATTTCGGCCGAGCGCTACGCCGCCTGGTTCGCCACCCTGCCCGAGGACCTGCGGGCCGGCATGGAGCAGCACTGGGGCCCGGCCCCGGGCGAGCTCTTCGTCGACCCGGCCACCGGCGACATCGTGCTCGCCGCCCTGCGCCGCGGCAACGTCGTGGTCATGGTCCAGCCGCCGCGCGGCTTCGGGGAGAACCCGGTCGCCATCTACCACGACCCCGACCTGCCGCCGAGCCACCACTACCTGGCCGCGTACCGCTGGCTGGCCGACGAGTTCGGCGCGCACGCGGTTGTCCACGTGGGCAAGCACGGCAACCTGGAGTGGCTGCCGGGCAAGACCGTCGGCATGTCGGCCGGCTGCGGCGCCGACGCGGCCCTGGGCAACCTGCCGCTGGTCTACCCGTTCCTGGTCAACGACCCCGGCGAGGGCACCCAGGCCAAGCGCCGGGCCCACGCCACCCTCGTCGACCACCTGGTCCCGCCGATGGCCCGGGCCGACACCTACGGCGACATCGCCCGCCTGGAGCAGCTGCTCGACGAGCACGCGACGATCGCCGCGCTCGACCCGGCCAAGCTGCCGGCCATCCGGGCCCAGATCTGGACCCTGATCCAGGCCGCCCGCCTCGACCACGACCTGGGCCTGGCCGACCGGCCCCACGACGCCGAGTTCGACGACTTCCTGCTGCACGTCGACGGCTGGCTGTGCGAGGTCAAGGACGTGCAGATCCGCGACGGCCTGCACATCCTGGGCCAGGCCCCGACCGGCCCCGCGCGCGTCGACCTGGTCCTGGCCATGCTGCGCGCCCGCCAGATGTGGGGCGGCCAGGCGGCGGCGCTCCCGGGCCTGCGCGAGGCGCTGGGCCTGGACGAATCGTCGACGGCCCGCCTGTCCGTGGACGAGGCCGAAGCCCGCGCCCGCGAGCTGGTCGAGGCCATGGAGGCGCGCGGCTGGGACGATTCCGGCATTTCGGATCTGTCGGACAACCCGGAAGTCGTACGTGTCCTGCGCTTCGCCGCCGCGGAGATCATCCCCCGTCTGGCGAGGACCACCGACGAGCTCACGATGGTCCTGCACGCCCTCGACGGCGGCTACGTCCCGGCCGGCCCGAGCGGCTCGCCCCTGCGCGGCCTCATCAACGTCCTGCCGACCGGCCGCAACTTCTACTCCGTCGACCCGAAGGCGGTCCCGAGCCGCCTCGCGTGGGAGACCGGCCAGGCGATGGCCGACTCGCTCCTGGCGCGGTACCGGGCCGACCACGGCGACTGGCCCCGCTCCGTCGGGCTGTCCATGTGGGGCACCAGCGCCATGCGCACCGCCGGCGACGACATCGCCGAGGCCCTCGCCCTGCTCGGCGTCCGCCCGGTCTGGGACGACGCCTCCCGCCGGGTCAGCCGCCTGGAGTTGATTGGCCTGGCGGAGCTGGGCCGCCCGCGCATCGACGTGACCATGCGCATCAGCGGCTTCTTCCGCGACGCCTTCCCGCACGTGGTCGCCCTGCTCGACGACGCCGTGCGGCTGGCCGCCGACGCCGAGGAGCCCGACGAGGACAATTTCGTGCGCGCCCACGTGCGGGCCGACCTGGCCGCCCACGGCGACGGCCGCCGCGCCACGCTGCGCGTGTTCGGCTCCAAGCCGGGCGCGTACGGCGCGGGCATCCTCCCGCTCATCGACAGCCGCAACTGGCGCGACGACCGGGACCTCGCCGAGGTCTACGCCGTGTGGGGCGGCTACGCCTACGGCCGCGGCGTCGACGGGATCGAGGCCCGCACCGACATGGAGGGCGCGTACCGCAGGATCTCCGTCGCGGTGAAGAACACCGACACCCGCGAGCACGACATCGCCGACTCGGACGACTACTTCCAGTACCACGGCGGCATGGTCGCCACCGTCCGCGCCCTCACCGGCCGGGCCCCCGCCGCCTACGTCGGCGACAGCACCAACCCCGACGCGGTGCGCACCCGCACCCTGAGCGAGGAGACCGCGCGCGTCTTCCGGGCCCGGGTGGTCAACCCGAGGTGGCTGGCCGCCATGCGCCGGCACGGCTACAAGGGCGCCTTCGAGCTGGCCGCGACCGTCGACTACCTGTTCGGCTTCGACGCCACCGCCGGCGTGGTCGCCGACTGGATGTACGAGAAGCTCGCCGAGTCCTACGTCTTCGACCCCGACAACCACAAGTTCCTGACCGAGTCCAACCCGTGGGCGCTGCACGGCATCGCCGAGCGCCTCCTGGAGGCGGCGGAGCGGGGCCTCTGGGAGCACCCCGAGCCGTCGACCCTGGACTCACTGCGCGAGGTGTACCTCGAGACCGAGGGCGACCTCGAGGACCACTGAGGCGCTCAGGCGATCCGCTCGGCGGCCATGACCACCGTGGTGTACTGCATGACGAAGTCGTCGCGCACCACGGCGGCGACGCCGTCGAGCACCTCGCCGAGGGTCCGCGGGTCGAGCCGGTTCAGCCCGCCGAACGTGGGCAGCACGTCGAGCCACTCGGCGGGGGTGTACGCGCGCTCCCACGGGAAGCGCCACTCCTGCGGCTCGCCGAACCGGCCGGTGGCCCGCGCCCCGTCGGCCGCCTTGGCCGCGAGGAGCGCGTAGGGGTCCGGCCCGACCTGCCACCGGTGGGCCTGCGGTAGGTCCGGCAGCACCCGGCGGAAGACGGTCACCATGCCCTCGGCCACGTCGTCGGGCGGGACGAAGGCGTTCCAGAACGTGGCGAGCAGGCCGGCCGGGCGCAGTACCGCCGCGGCCTTGTGAGCCCCCGCCTCGGGGTCGATCCAGTGCCAGGCCTGGGCCGCCACGACCGCGTCGAAGGCGCGCCCGGCCGGCTCCCAGGCCTCGATGGTGGCCACCTCGACGTCGAGCCCGCGCCGCCGGGCCTCCTCGGCCATCCGTGGGTCGGGGTCGACCCCGAGCACGGTGCAGCCGCGTTGCTGCAGCAGCCGCGCCGCGATGCCGGTGCCGCAGCCGACGTCGAGGACGTCCCGGCGGTGCTCGGCGAGCCGCTCGATCAGCACGTCCGGGTATGTCGGGCGGGCGCGGTCGTAGCGCTGGGCGTTGGCCCCGAAGGACTCCGCTACCGTTCGGTGGTGGTGGGGTTCGTCCGTAGTGGGCATGCGCCCACTCTAGTGGGCGGGTGCCCACTCAACAAGCCGATGGGAGTGCGGGTGCCGACCGGAGTGGCCCTTCGCGACGTACGCGAGCAACTGTTCGACGCCGCCGACCGCATCCTGCTGCGCGACGGCCCGAGCGCGCTGACCAGCCGCGCCGTGACCGCCGAGGCGGGCGTGGCCAAGGGCGTGCTGCACCGGCACTTCGAGGACTTCGACGCCTTCCTGGCCGAGTTCGTGCTCGACCGGGTGGGGCGGATGGACGCCCGTGCGGCCGCCCTGCGCGAGGCTGCCGGCACCGGCGAGGTGGCCGACAACGTCACCGACGCCCTGGTCGCCGTCTTCGGCTCGGTCGCGGTGGCCATCGTCGCGCTGGTCACCTTCCGCGACGAGCTGCGCGCCCGGCTGCGCGAGTCCTGGCCGGCCGGCGTGCCGGTGCTGACCGACCTCGCCGTCATGCTCGACAGCTACCTGTCCGCGGAGCGCGACCTGGGCCGCTTCCCCGGTTCGGCCGACGTGAGCACCCTGGCGGCGATGCTGGTCGGCTCGACCCACCTGCTCTTCGCCGACCGCACCGGCCCGGCCCCGACCCCGGACGCCGTCCGCCGGGTGGTCGCGGCGGTGCTGGCCCGGGCATGACCACGGCGACGATCGTCCGGGCCTGCCTGCGGGACGGGCGCGGCGGCAGCCCGACGGCTGTGCTCGACGACGGGCCGTTCGACGACGCCGAGCGCCGGGCCGTCCCGCCGAGGGCCGGCACTTCGCACGCCGTGTACCTCGGCGAAGGCCCCCACCTGCGCTTCTTCACCGCCACGGGCGAGCTGCCGGCCTGCGGCCACGGCACCGTGGCCGCCCTCGCCGTCCTGGCCGCCCGCGCCCCGCACGGCCGCGTAGCGCTCACCCTGCGCGCGGGACCCCGCGCGTTCCACGGCCGGGCGGAGCGCAACGGCGACGAGTACGAGGCCTGGTTCGACCCCGGCCCGGTCACCCTCCGCGCCCCGCGGCCCGCCGAGGCCGCCCCGATCCTCGCCGCGCTGGGCCTGACGGCGGCCGGCCTGGCCGACCGGCCCTGCGTGGGCGGCGTCGGCCGGGAGCGCCTGCTCGTCCCGGTCCCCGGCCGCGCTGCCCTCGCCGCACTCGCGCCCGACCTGGCCGCCCTGCGCGAGGCGTGCGACGACGCCGGGATGCTGGGCTGCTACGTGTACAGCGCCCCGGACGCGCGCGGCCGCGCCGCCGCCCGCATGTTCGCCCCGTCGATCGGCGTGCCCGAGGACATCGCCAACGCCAACAGCACCGCCTGCCTGGCCGCGCGGCTGGCCGGTGACGGCATCGACGCCGTCTCGGTCGACATGGGCGACGCACTCGGGGAGCCGGCCACGATCCGGGCGAGCGTCCGCGGCGGGGCCGTCGAGGTCGGCGGGGCCGCCCGGCCGGCTTGAGCGATCACGGATCGAGCTCGGCGGCGCCCGCACGATCCGCGCGTCGCGGCCGGGACCGGCAGCCGCCATCACGTCCCGCGTACGGGCCGATTGGCTCAGCGCTCGGCGTCGAGCAGCGCCAGGAGCGGGATCGCGGCCCGCGGCACGGCGGCCCGGAACTCGTCGGCCCCGAGCGTCTCCCGGATCGTCCGCAGCTGGTCGATGTCGTCGCGGGCCGCCGGGCTGTTCAGCTCCTGCCAGATGGCGAGGGCCTCGCAGTGCAGCCGCACCGCCTCGCGCAGGCGGCCGGCCCCGGTCATCTGCGCGCCGCGCCGGCTCGCCGAGGCGGCCACGGCCGCGCGGTCGCCGGCGTCCCACCCGGCCAGGGTCTTCGCCTCCGTCAGCGCCGCGCCCAGCCCCTGCCCGGCCACCTCGGCCAGGTAGCCCCGCGGGTCCGGGATGCCGGCCGAGGCCAGCAGGCGCTCGATCCGCTGCTCGACGTCGGGGAAGCGGGCGTGGCCCGAGCGCAGGAACGCGTCGAGGTACTCCAGGGTGCGCGGGTGCCCGCCCGCCTCCGCGTGGATGCGGGCCTGTTCGTCCTCGTCCAGGTCCGCGAGGCTTGGCAGGCGCGACATCAGCCGGCGGCTCTCCGGCCACGGCAGGGGGCCGACGTGGTGCGCGGGCAGGCCGAGGTCCGCCTCGTGGCGGGCGATCAGGACCAGGGGCAGGGCCCGGCCGCGCCAGCCGTCCAGCAGCTCGTGCAGGTCCGGGTCGGCCGTCGCCCAGCCGTCGCCGTCACGGACCAGGTTGTCCTCGAAGTCGTCGATCACCAGCAGCAGCCGCAGCCGGTCGCGGCGCAGGGTCCGGCGCAGGACGTCCAGGCGGTCGGCCCACGGGTGCGCGGCGTCGCGGACGAACGCGGCCACCTTGATGTACGACGGGCCGTTCGCGTCGACGCGCCCGACCGCGTACGCCAGCAGCGCCAGCCCGGCAGCGTCGAGCACGGCGTCCACGCCGGTCCGGCCGGTCACCCCGGCGACGATGCCCGCCTCCGGGCCGAGCTGGCGGACCAGCTCGGCGGCCAGGGTGGACTTGCCCACGCCGCGGGCGCCGTGGATGTACGCCCCGGGCCGCTCCTCCTCGTCCAGCAGCGCGTGCAGCCGGCGCAGGTCGGCCCGCCGCCCGATGAACTCGCCGACCGGCCGCGCCGGCAGCCCCTCGACCACCGCGGGCGGCTCCTCGGCCACCGGCTCGGGCCGGGCGTGCGGGTCGAGCAGGGCCGGGGCGGCATCGGCCTGGTAGCACGCGGGCGGCGTGCGCAGGACCGAGGACTCGACGGCCACGCGGACCGCGGTCGTGACGTCGGCGCCGGCCGCGAGCCCCCGGTAGAGGTCGTAGGTGAAGGCCGTCGCCTCCCGGTCGCTGACCGGTCCGGTCAGCGCGACCACCTGCGGTACCCCGGCGGCCATCAGCGCCTCGGCCAGCGACGCCCCCGCGGCGGGATCGACGTCGAGCACCACCAGCCGGGGCGCCTGGTAGGCGACGCAGAGGGCGGCCAGCTCGGCCGCGCCGATGCGGTCCGCTCGCCCGTCCTCGGTCTCGAGCAGCAGCCCTTCCGGGTCGCCATGGCAGGCGAAGTGCAGCACGTGACACGGCTCGCGAACCAGCGCGTCGGCGATCGCGGCGCGGGTGCCCTGGTTGAGCAGCCGCACGCGCGGGCGGTCCCGGGCGGGTCGCACGGCGTCGAGGATCGCGCGGAACCGGGCCTCCAGGTCCAGCTCGGGCGCCGAGTCCGGGTTGGCCGGCACGACGAGGATGCGCAGCGGCCCCGGCCCGGGCGGCGGGACCGCGACGTCGGTGCGGACCCGGCGGAACAGGCGCACCGATGCCCGCCGGGCCAGCGGCGCCGTGTCGCCGGGCAGGGTCAGCAGCTCCCAGGGCACGGTGGCCAGGGCCGCGTCCACGGTCTCGATCGCCACCGACAGGCGGGTGCCGCGCCGCTCGGCCGCCTCGACCAGCCCGGCCAGTTCGGCGAGCACGTCGCGGTGCACCGGCTGCCCGGCGTTGGCGGGCCCGTCGGCCAGCCGTACGCCGTCGGGGCCGAGCAGCGTGGAGCGGCCCACGGCGAGCTCGAGGGTGACCGCCTCGACGGCCGCCCCCGGGTAGACCGGCCGGTCCCGGGCCGGCGCGCCCGCCCCCGTCCGCGGCAGCCGCAGCTCCTCGAGGACGGCCACGACCCGCTCGTACGCGGCCCGCGCGCTCAGCCCGGCCAGCCCGATCGCCGTCCGTGCGCCCGCCGGGGCCGCGTCCGGCACGACCGGCAGCACGGACAGCCAGCCGGGCGCGGCCCGTACGAGCCCGAGGCCGGACCCGGCGGTCACGATCGGCAGCACCAGCGCCGTGCCCGCGAGCAGCTGCCCGGTCCGCTCGGGATCGAACTCCTCGACGGTGGCCGGCCAGCCCTCGGTGCCGAGGACCCAGTGCAGCCAGTCGGCCCACGCGCGGTCCGCCTCCCGGCACACGATCCGAAGCTCCCGCGGCTCGGCCGGGCCGGCCTCGAAGGCGGCGATGAGGCGGCGCCGGTCGGGCTCGTCGAGGGGCGCCGCCCGAGTCACCGCGCCCCCGACGATCACCCCGGTCAGCCGCTCCAGCGCGGCCAGGAGCGTGTCCTCCAGCAGGGGCCGGTCGCGGACGGTCGCGAGCATCTCCTCGTAGGCGTACAGCGGCTTGTACGGGACCTCGACCGCGGCCCAGAAGGCGTCCGGCCCGGCGAACCCGGCCGGGTCGAGCAGCGGGGCGAAGCGGCGGCGCACGTAGTCGCGGCGGGCGTCGGCCCGGGCCTGCTCGGCGTCCTCCACCCGCAGCAGCGCCGGGATCATCCGGATCGGGCGGTCGCCGCGCAGGGCAAGGACCCGCTCGGCCACGGCCACCGCGCCGTCGATGCTCTGCCCGTTCAGGGTCACGCAGTTGACCAGGACGTCGGGCAGCTGCACGGTGCAGATACCGGCGGTGTCGGCCAGGCCGGTGCGGCTGTCGACGAGCACGTAGTCGTATTCGGCCAGCAGGCGGCGACGCAGCGCCTCGAGGAACGGGCCGCCCCCGTGTCGCCGGTACAGGTCGTTCCAGTCGAACAGGTCGACCCGCTCGGCGTAGGTGTCGTCCTGGCGCCCGGCCGGCACGAGGGACAGCTCGCCGCCGTCCGGGAACTTCCAACGGACCGGGATGCTGTACGGCGTGAGGTCGGTGAACCGCGCGAAGAGCGCCTCGCTGCCGCCGTCCCCGGACCCTGGTCTGCGCCTCGAGGTAGGCGCCCCTCAGGTCCTCGCGGAACGCCGGCAGCGTCTCGGAGCCCTGACGGAAGGTCGGGTCGGGGCGCAGCACGCTCTTCGGCATCGTCGCGATCAGGAGCTCGTCGAGCTCGCCGGCCCGGGTCGTGGCCTCGCCGTCGTCCCGGCTGCGCGGCACCATGACGACGGCACCGACCTCGTTGCGGTCGTCGTACCCGCGCAGCTCGTCCCGGTACGGCGCCAGCCCGGCGGCCCAGGCGTCGACCAGCACGACGACGACGTCGTTGGCCTCGCCGGCCTCGTCGAGCACCTCGCGCAGCGGGCGCCCGGCCGGCTGGAGGTACACGTTGGTGCCCAGCCCGGCGAGGACCCCCATGGCGTACGCCGACAGCGGATGGTCGTTCGGCGCGGGGAACGGCCGCCAGTCGCACGACCCCGCGCCGTAGTAGTCCAGCTCCCGGCGTACCGCCGCCATCTCCTGCTGGCTGCCGGCCACCACCACGATCCGGACGCTGCCGTCGCGCTCCCGGCCGGCCGCCGCGACCGGCACCGGCCCGGCGGGGACGGGGTCCGGGAACGCCTGCGCGATGTCGTCCCACGCCGGCCGGGGCGACAGCTGCGCCAGCCGATCGGGGGCCAGCACGATGTCGCGGATCCGCGTGGCAAGCTCGGTGACGATGTCCTGGTAGCGCCGCTCGAGCTCGTCGTTTTTGCCCATGCGCTGTGCGATCCAGCGCAGCCCGCGCTCGGCGTACTGCTCACCGAACGCCGCGCCCCACAGCTGCGGCCTGGAGGCGACCGCGGGCCGGGCCGGTGTCGGCAGCCAGTTCACCGGCAGGATGCGCCCGGGTTGGCCCCCGGCCCGCTCGGTCAGCACCGCCCATTCCTTGCCGCAGTACGGCCGGGTGAAGTACGTCGGCGAGTACACGGCCACCATGACGCCGCACGTGCAGGCCACATCGATGATCCCGGCCGCCCAGTCGTCGCCGACCTCCACGCCCCGGTAGTCGATGAACCCGGCGTCCTCGAGCGCGCAGCCGATGAGCCCGCAGGCCTCGTTGCGCAGGTCGGTGAAGAACTTCTCCAGGTACGGGTCGAAATCCTGCCGGGCGTAGCTGAACAGGAAGTGCCGCACTACCTCTCCCGGGGTGGCCTCACGGCGGGCGAAGCCACCATTCAACCATCCGCATACCCGGATCGGGGTCGACCGAGCGGCCGCCGCCCGGCTCGGCCGGACGCCCGTGACGTGGCCGGTCTGTGGTCCCGGTGGCGGGGGGACTTCGGTCCCGCTCGATTGAGGAGGTTCGGCACAGGCGCCGGGTCCCCGCCGGGGATGACGATGTGTGTGTCACAAGGGAACGGCAGGAGGCCGAGATGAGCACCGCACACTTCCACCGGGTCAACCACCTCGAGCACGTCGAGGCCCCGGGCAGCATGCTGACGAAGACGGCTGCCAAGGCGCTGGCGGTGCTGCGGTACGCCACCGGGTTCGTCTTCCTCTGGGCGTTCCTCGACAAGACCTTCGGCCTGGGCTACGCCACCCCGTCGGCGAAGGCCTGGATCAACGGCGGTAACCCCACCAAGGGCTTCCTCGCCTCGGTCGACGCCGGCCCGCTGCAGGGCTTCTTCCACACCATCGCCGGCACCTGGTACGCCAACTGGCTCTTCATGGCCGGCCTCCTCGGCATCGGCCTCGCCCTCACCGCCGGCATCGCCCTGCGCATCACCGCCGCCTCGGGCACCCTCATGATGGCCGGCATGTGGCTGGCCGAGTGGCCCCTCGCCCAGCACACCGCCAAGGGCGCCCCGAGCGGCTCGACCAACCCCTTCACCGACTACCACGTCATCTACGCCGCCGTGCTCATCGTCCTGGCCGCCGCCTACGCCGGCCACACCTGGGGCCTCGGCCGCCGCTGGGCCAAGCTCCCCATCGTCCAGCGCAACCGCTGGCTCATCTGACCCGTCCGCACCACCGCCGAAGCCCGGCCGAGGCAGCCAACAGCCGCCTCGACCGGGCTTCACGTCTGTTCCTGGGCCGTCTCCTCGGCGACATCGAGAGCCCCGCCGGCGTCGTCGAGGCCGACTGCAGCGCCCGGCAGACTGACAGCTTCGAGAAGGTCACGCTCGTATGCGTATCGGCGTATGCCCGCGCTGTCGGCTCAACCTTCTCGGCGAGGAGTGCTCAGCTTGCGGAGCGGGCCGACGCTGACGCGGCCGGGCAGCCGTCGTGTTGGGCACCTTGATCCTGTTGACGGTGCCTTCGGCGGGTCCGGCGTTCCAGGGCAGGGGCAGGCCTGCGGTGACGGCGTCGTTGTCGGCGGTGGGGTGCGGGGCGAACGTGCTGACGCCGGTCAGGTCTGCCGTGGTCGCGGTGCGGATCGATCCATCGGCAGAACCCGTGTGGTTTCAGCCGGACGGCTTGGGTGTTCGTGCGCGGCCCCGGCCCGGGCGGGCGGGCGAGAGCGTCCGTCAGGTCGGCAGAGCCCCGTGTGGCCTCACCCGACGGGCCGGGGGTTTGTGCGCGGCCCCGGGCCGGGTGGGTGAGGGCGTTGGTCAGGCGACGCCGGACGGGCGGAACTGGACGCTCACGCGCGGGCCGACCGGGCGGGCGGTCTTTGGGATCGAGTGCTCCCAGGTGCGCTGGCAGGAGCCGCCCATCACGACCAGGTCGCCGTGGCCGAGGACGAAGCGGATGCTGTCGCCGCCGCCGCGGGGGCGTAGTAGCAGGGAGCGCGGTGAGCCGAAGGAGACGATGGCGACCATCGTGTCGAAGCGGGCGCCGCGGCCGATGGTGTCGCCGTGCCAGGCGACGCTGTCGCGACCGTCGCGGTACAGGCACATGCCCGCGGTCATGAACGGCTCGCCGAGTTCCTCCACGTAGTGCGCGGTGAGGCGGCGGCGGGCCTCGGTCAGCAGCGGGTGGGGGAGGGTGTCCTCGGCGCCGTACCAGTGCAGCAGCCGCGGCACGTCCACCACGTCGTCGTACATCTTGCGTCGCTCCGCCCGCCACTCGACCTCGTGCAGCAGCGTCTGCAGGATCGCGTCGGAGCCGAGCACCCAGCCCGGCAGGTGGTCGACCCACGCGCCGCGGCTCAGCGGATGGCGGGTCACCTGGCCGGTGATCGAGCCCAGGGAAGGGCCGGCGACGTCGAACATCGACGGCTGGTACGCGAGGTCAATCATGCCCCGATTCTACCCTCATTTCGAACGGGTGTACGAGCAACTTGCCAGGCTTTACCCTTGGTCGATGGGAGCGACACGCAAGGTGGGGCGCGGCAGCGCCGAGGTGGGCTGCCCGGTCGAGCGCGGGGCGGACGGGGTCTGGCGCGTGCGCGGGCACGCGGCCGGGCGGGTGGTGTTGCGCAGCACCGACACGGTGCAGGCCGGGCTGGGCGTGGAGACCGTCGAGCACCTGCCGCCCAGTATCCGCCGGCCGGTGCTCTACCGCGACGGGGTGGAGCACCGGGAGTACCGCCGCCAGACCGCCCGTTTCTTCACCCCCAGGCGGGTCGACGAGCACTACCGCGACCTGATGGTCGAGATCGCCGAGCGCCAGCTGGACGTCCTGCGCCGCGACGGCCACGCCGACCTGTCCACGCTGAGCTTCCGCCTGGCCATCGACGTCGCCGCCGCGATCATCGGCCTGACCGAGAGCCGCCCGGGCATCGACGAGCGCCTCCAGCGCTTCTTCCCCGAGAAGTTCGGCCGCCCCGGCTTCACCAGCCTCGACGGGATCCGCTGGTTCCTGCGCCAGAACGTCCAGTTCCTCGGCATCTACCTCAAGGACGTCCGCCCCGCCATCCGCCCCCGCCGGCGGGCCCGCCGCGACGACCTCATCTCGCACCTGCTCGACGAGGGCTGCCGGGACGGCGAGATCCTCGGCGAGGTGATCACCTTCGCCGCTGCGGGCATGGTGACGACCCGCGAGTTCATCAACGTCGCCGCCTGGCACCTGTTCACGGACCAGGAGCTGCTGCAGCGGTACCGCGAAAGCCCCGAACCCGACCGGACGGCCCTCCTGCACGAGTTGCTGCGCCTGGAACCGGTCGTCGGCAACCTGAAGCGCCGCACCACGGCCCCGCTGACCGTCCCCACCGACGACGGCGAGGTGACCATCCCGTCCGGCGACCTGGTCGACGTGGCCGTGAGCACCGCCAACCTCGACCCCGCCGCGGTGGGCGAGGACCCGGCCGAGGTGTGCCCGGCCCGCGGCCTGGCCCCGGGCGTCGCCCCGATGGCGTTGTCCTTCGGCGACGGCCCGCACCGCTGCCCGGGCGCGCACGTCGCCATCCAGGAGTCGGACATCTTCCTGACGCGCCTGTTCGCGCTGCCGGGCCTGCGCATGACCCGCCCGCCCCGCATCACGATGAAGGAGGACATCTCCTCTTACGAGCTGCGCGACCTGACCGTCTCCATCGACCGCGTGCCGGCCTGATCCGGCAGGCGCGCGGTCGGGCGCCGGCCGGCGGGGAAGGGGCCAGTCAGCACCGTCTCATCGACCGCATGCCGGGCGGGGGAGGGCGGTCGGGTGCGGGGTTGATCCGGCAGGCGCGCGGTCGGGTCAGCGCACGCCGGCCATCGGGGGAGGAGCGATCAGCGACACTGCTGTGGGGTCCTCGATCATGCGCTCGACCACGACGCCGGCGCCGCCGCGGGCGGCGGCGGTGAAGCCCAGGTGCGAGGCGACGAAGTGGCAGCGGGCGGCGGTCGAGGCGACGGCCAGGCGGGCGAGGTTGGCCTGGGCGGACGGGATCAGGTGGTCGGAGAGCTCGGCGAAGTAGCCGCCGAGCACGATCACCCTCGGGTTGAACAGGTTGACCAGGATGGCCCCGCCGTGGCCGAGCCAGCGGCCGACCTCGGCGACGGCGTCGGCGGCGGCGCGGTCGTCGGCGGCCAGACGGCGGGCGACCTCGGCGATGCGCTCCTGCGGGTCGGGGATGGGGCCGTCGGCCAGGCCGTAGGCGGCGTCGGGGGTGGCCTTGCGGACCAGCTCGGCCAGGCCGACCTTGGTCTCCCAGCAGCCGGCCCGCCCGCAGCCGCAGGGTGTGCCGCCGGGCTCGACCGGGAGGTGACCGACCTCGCCGGAGAAGCCGTCGGCGCCGCGCAGGAGGCGGCCGTTGACGATCACGCCGCCGCCCACGCCGACCTCGCCGGTCAGGTAGACGAGGTCGTCGGTGCCGGCGGCCACGCCCCAGGTGTATTCGGCCAGCGCGGCCAGGTTGGCGTCGTTGTCGACGCCGATCCACAGGCCGGGCGCGAGGCCGTGGGCCAGCCGGGTGGCGACCGGGACGTCCCGCCAGCCCAGGTTGGGGGCCAGCACCACGACGCCGCGGGCCACGTCGACCAGGCCGGGGACGGCGACCGTCAGACCGACGGGGGTGACGCCGCGGCGGACCAGCTCGGCCAGGGAGCGGCGGGCGGCCTCGGTGAGGTCGTCGAGGCAGCGCTCGACGTCGCGGTGCATGGCGTCGAAGCTGATCCGCTTCTCGATGACCGTGCGGCCGGTGAGGTCGCTGCCGTGCACGGCCAGGTAGTCGACGTTGATCTCGATGCCGATGGCGCCGACGTCGGGGCTCAGGGCGATGCCGCGGCCGGGGCGGCCGGCGCCCCCGGAGTGCTCGGCGCCGATCTCGCGGACCAGGCGGCGGGCCAGCAGCTCGTCGACGAGGCTGGACACCGTCGCCTTGTGCAGGCCCGTGGCGGCGGCGATCGCGGCCCGGGATCGGGGGCCGTTGATGCGGATGTGCCGCAACGTCCGCGACAGGTTGGCGCGGCGCAGGGCGAGCTGGTCTGTGGGCTCCTCGGCGGATCCGGCCCCGGCGCGCTCCTTGCTTACCATGGCAGCCTCCGTCCGGTTCCCAGGCCATAGACGCGGTTCATTCGTCGGTCCGTGCGACGAATCAACCACGAAACATCCCGGCAACACCAGACCTGCGGGCAACGAATCCGTGACGTTTCGAAAGTGGCCCGCGCGGTCCCACATCTTCCAACGCGTCAACCGAACTCGATGGCACAAATCCCAAGACCGTTGACGAGTCGGCAGCACGTCTGCAACATTTGGCGCAACGCAGTGCAAGATTCCTACAAGTGCCCGACAGACTTACAGCTCCTCAGCGCAACTCGATCGCAGCCCTGAACCGCCAACCAGGTCGCGAGCGGGACCCACCCCGCCTACGGAGGAGGCCAGACCCTTGCAGCGCGGACCACCCTCGCATGGCCGCCACGCAACTGGACCGCACGGCCGGACCGCACCGCCAACCCCCGCCAGGGAAGCGCTCCGGCGCACGACGCCGACCTCCGCCAATGCTTCGGCGCAGTACCCCCTCACCCCCCGCTCGGACGCGAGCGACTCGGACGAAGGATCTCGATGAGCAGAAAGCTCGTGACGCGAAGGGTGCTCGCGGCGTTCGCCGTGGCCACCCTCGTCGCCGTGACGGCGCAGACGCTGCCGGCCCAGGCGGCCGGAGGCCCTAACCTGGCCAGCGGCCGCACCGCCACCTCCAGCAGCAGCAACGGCGCCAATGGCATCGGCAACATCAACGACGGCAACCAGGCCACCTACTGGGAGAGCGCCAACAACTCCTGGCCGCAGTGGGCGCAGATCGACCTGGGCAGCGCCAAGAACATCGACCAGATCAAGCTGAAGCTGCCCAACGACACCGCGTGGGCGACCCGCACCCAGACCCTGTCGGTCACCGGCAGCACCGACGGCTCGGGCTTCAGCACGATCCTCGGCTCGGCCGGCTACTCGTTCAACCCGGCGACGCAGAACACGGTGACGATCAGCTTCACCGCGACCAACACCCGCTACGTCCGGCTGAACTTCACCGCCAACACCGGCTGGCAGGCCGCGCAGCTCTCCGAGTTCGAGATCTACGGGGTGTCGGCGTCCACCACCAACCTGGCGCAGGGCAAGACGTTCACGGCGAGCTCCACCAACGCGTCGTACGTGCCCGGCAACGCGGGCGACGGCAACCAGAACAGCTACTGGGAGAGCTCCAGCAACGCCTTCCCGCAGTGGCTGGGCGTCGACCTCGGCGCGGCCGTGCCGGTCACCTCGGTCGTCCTGAAGCTGCCCGCCTCCTGGGGTGCCCGCAACGAGACCCTCTCGGTCCAGACGAGCACCACCGGCAGCAGCTACTCCGACCTGGTCGCCTCCGCGGCGTACAACTTCGCCCCCGGCACGGCGAACACGGTGACGATCTCGTTCACCCAGGCCACGACCCGCTACATCCGGGTCAACATCACCGCCAACAGCGGCTGGCCGGCGGCGCAGATCTCGGAGCTTGAGGTCTACGGCCCGTCCACCGGTGACACCCAGCCCCCGACGGCGCCGGGTAACCTGGCCTACACCTCGCCGGCCAGCGGCCAGATCAAGCTGACCTGGACCGCGTCGACCGACAACAGCGGCTCGATCGCCGGGTACGACATCTACGCCAACAACGTGCTGCGCACCAGCGTGAGCGGCACGACCCTGACGTACACGGACAGCCAGCCGGACTCGGCCACGGTCGCCTACTACGTCATCGCCCGCGACGCGGCCGGCAACCAGTCGCCCGCGAGCAACACGGTCACGCGCACCGGCACCACGCCGGACACCCAGGCTCCGACGGCGCCGGGCAACCTGGCCTACACCTCGCCGGCCAGCGGCCAGATCAAGCTGACCTGGACCGCGTCGACCGACAACAGCGGCTCGATCGCCGGGTACGACATCTACGCCAACAACGCCCTGCGCACCAGCGTGAACGGGACCACCCTGACGTACACGGACAGCCAGCCGGACTCGGCCACGGTGTCGTACTACGTGAAGGCCCGCGACGCCGCCGGCAACGTCTCGGCGGCCAGCAACACGGTCACCCGCACCGGCACCACCACGGACACCCAGGCTCCGACGGCGCCGGGCAACCTGGCCTACACCTCGCCGGCCAGCGGCCAGATCAAGCTGACCTGGACCGCGTCGACCGACGACAGCGGCTCGATCGCCGGCTACGACGTCTACGCGAACAACTCGCTGCGGGCGAGCGTCAGCGGTACCACGCTGACCTACACGGACAACCAGCCGGACTCGGCCACGGTGTCGTACTACGTGAAGGCCCGCGACGCCGCCAGCAACGTCTCCGCGGCCAGCAACACGGTCACCCGCACCGGCACCGGCAACCCGCCGCCGGGGACCAACGTGGCGCTGAACAAGCCGATCGAGGCCAGCGGCTCGGTGTTCACCTTCGTGCCGTCCAACGCCAACGACAACAGCGCCACCACGTACTGGGAGGGCGCGGCCGGCTTCCCGGCGACCCTGACCGTGCACCTGGGCGCCAACAACGACATCTCGAAGATCACGCTGAAGCTCGACCCGAGCTCCTCGTGGGGCGCGCGCACCCAGAACGTGCAGGTGCTGGGGCGTGAGCAGAGCGCGACCGGCTTCACCAGCCTGGTGAACGCGGTCGACTACCGCTGGGACCCGGCGACGGGCAACTCGGTGGACATCACGGTGTCGGCCCGGGTGGCCGACGTGCAGCTGAAGATTAACTCCAACACCGGCGCCCCGTCGGGCCAGATCGCGGAGTTCCAGGTCTTCGGCACCGCGTCGCCGAACCCGGACCTGCAGGTGACCGCGATCAGCGCGTCGCCCGCCTCGCCGGTGGAGACCGACTCGGTCAACCTGACCGCGACGGTGAAGAACAACGGTACGGCCGCGTCCGGCGCGACCACCGTGAACTTCTACCTCGGCACGGCCCAGGGCACCGTCCTGGCCGGCACGGCCAACGTGTCGGGCCTCGCCGCCGGCGCGCAGGGCACCTTCACCGCGAACATCGGGCCCCGCACCGCCGGGACCTACACGGTGAGCGCCAAGGTGGACGAGTCCAACTCGGTCATCGAGACCGACGAGACCAACAACTCCTTCACCAGCGCCACCAACCTGGTGGTCCAGCCGGTGGCCAGCTCCGACCTGATCGCCTCCCCGGTGGCCTGGTCGCCGAGCAACCCGTCGACCGGTAACACGGTCACGTTCACGGTGGTCATCAAGAACCAGGGCACCCAGGCCACGGCGTCCGGCGCGCACGGCGTCACGCTCACGGTGGTCGACTCGACGGGCGCCACGGTCAAGACGCTCACCGGTTCCTACACCGGCACGCTCGCCGCGGGCGCCAGCTCGCCGGTGATCACGCTGGGCACCTGGACCGCGGCGAACGGCAAGTACACGGTGCACACCGTGCTCGCGCCGGACACCAACGAGCTGTCCATCAAGCAGGGCAACAACACCAGCGACAACTCGCTGTTCGTCGGGCGCGGCGCCAACATGCCCTACGACATGTACGAGGCCGAGGACGGCATCGTCGGCGGCGGCGCGCAGGTCGTCGGCCCGAGCCGCGACATCGGCACCATCGCGGGCGAGGCGTCCGGCCGCAAGGCCGTCACGCTGAACTCGACCGGCTCGTCCGTGCAGTGGACCACCCGGGCCAGCACCAACACCCTGGTCACCCGGTTCTCGATCCCGGACGGCACCTCCACCACGCTGAACATCTACGTCGACGGCACCTTCGCCAAGGCCATCCCGCTGACGTCGAAGTTCTCCTGGTTGTACGGCGCCGAGGCCTCGCCCACGAACTCCCCCGGCGCCGGCCCGCGGCACATCTACGACGAGGCCAGCATCATGCTCGACAGCACGGTGCCGGCCGGTCACACGATCAAGCTGCAGAAGGACTCCGCCAACAGCGGCAACTTCGCGATCGACTTCATCAACCTCGAGCAGGTCGCGCCGATCGCCAACCCGAACCCGGCCACGTACATCACCCCGGCCGGCTTCACGCAGCAGGACGTGCAGAACGCCTTCGACACCGCGCGGCAGAGCAGCACGGCCGTCGGCGTCTACCTGCCGGCGGGCACCTACACCACCACCGGCAAGTTCCAGATCTACGGCAAGGCCCTGCAGGTTGTGGGCGCCGGTCCGTGGTACACCAAGTTCCAGACCCCGCAGGACCAGCAGAACACCGACGCGGGCTTCCGCATCGAGACCTCGGCCAACGGCTCGACCTTCAAGAACCTCGCCTTCTTCGGCAACTACGTCGAGCGCATCGACGGGCCGGGCAAGGTGTGGGGCGAGCTCAAGGACAACCAGAACCTGACGATCGACAACGTCTGGGTCGAGCACACGGTCTGCATGTACTGGGGCGTGCACAACAGCGGCATCAACATCAGCAACAGCCGGATCCGGGACACGTTCGCGGACGGCATCAACTTCACCAACGACACGACCAACACCCACCTGGACAACATCGACGCCCGCAGCACGGGTGACGACTCGTTCGCGCTGTTCTCCGCGACCGACGGCGGCGGCTCGGTGGGCAACCACGACAACCTGTGGGAGAACCTGTCCGCGACCCTCACCTGGCGCGCGGCCGGCCTCGCGGTCTACGGCGGGTACAGCAACACGTTCCGCAACATGTACATCGCGGACATGCTGACGTACTCCGGCATCACGATCAGCTCGCTGGACTTCGGCTACCCGTTCGTCGGGTTCGGCCCCGGCTCGACGCCGACGAACATCCAGAACGTCTCGCTGGTGCGCGACGGCGGTCACTTCTGGGGCGCGCAGGCGTTCGGCGCGATCTGGGTGTTCTCGGCCTCGAAGCAGTTCCGCGGCATCCGGGTGTCCGACGTGGACATCGTCGACCCGACCTACTCCGGCATCATGTTCCAGACGAAGTACACGGGAAGCTCGCCGGAGAACCCGGTCACCGACACGGTGTTCACCAACGTGAGCATCAGCGGCGCCAAGCGCAGCGGTGACGCGTACGACGCCAAGTCCGGCATCGGCATCTGGGTCAACGAGATGCCCGAGCCCGGTCAGGGCCCGGCCGTCGGCTCGGCGACGTTCAACCACCTCACCTTCTCCAACAACGCGGAGAACATCCGCAACACCACCAGCACGTTCACCCTCACCATCAACCCGTAATCCGCACCGAGTAACAAGCACGGCCGCCGGGGCACCCAGCCCCGGCGGCCGTTGCCGTTGGCGCAAGGGCCGTGAAACCGGGCGAAGAGCCGCGAAAGCGGTACGTCACGAGACGCCGTTCACGGCGGGGAGCCCGCCACCCGGGCCCGCAGGCGGCGCAGCATGCGCGCGTCCTCGAAGCCGGCGGCGCGGGCGGCGGCCTCCACCGTGGCGCCGTGCCCGATGAGGTGCTCGGCCCGCTCCACCCGCAGCAGCTGCTGGTACCGCAGCGGGGTCAGCCCGGTCGCCTCGCCGAACGCGCGGGTCAGCGTGCGCTCGCTCACGCCCGCGGCCACGGCCAGGGCGCGCAGCGGCAGCCGCTCGGTGAAGCGGCCGTCGATGACGTCCTGGGCGCGGTGCACGACGTCGGACACGTGGTCGCGATGGCGGAGCATGACGCTGTGCTGCGGGGCGTCGCCGTTGCGCCGGGCGTACACGACCATCTCGCGGGCCACCCGGGCCGCCACCGCCGGGCCGTGCCGGGCCGCCACCAGGTGCAGCGCCAGGTCGATGCCGCTGGCGATGCCGGCCGAGGTGACGACCCGGTCGTCGACGACGTAGAGCACGTCGCGGACCACCCGCGCCGCCGGGTACCGCTCGGCCAGATGGTCCTGCAGGTCGTGGTGCGTGGTGCAGCGGCGCCCGTCGAGCAGCCCGGCCTGGCCCAGCGCGTCGGCGCCGGCGCACACGCTGGCCACGGTCCCGCCGCGGCGGTGGTGCTCGGCGAGCCGGGCGCGGGTCGATCCGGTCAGCAGCCCGTGGGTGCCGAACCGGTGCCCGCGCCAGCCCGGGACCACGACCAGGTCGCCGGCGTCCAGCGCCGGCCAGTCCGCGCTCGCCCGCAGCGGTATGCCCTGGGCGGTCGGGACGTCCTCCCGCTCGGCCACGTAGTGCAGCTCGTAGCCCAGGCCCAGGTCCCGCGCGGTGGAGAACACCTGTGCGGGGCCGGCCAGGTCGAGCAGGTGCACCTGCGGCACGAGCAGGAAGACCACCCTCATCGGGCGAGGACCTCCTTGACGGTGGCCACGGTCGCGAACCGGCCGTTGAGCGCGTACTCGGTCCGGGCGACCACCTCGGCGGCCGGCAGCGTGCGCGGGCTGGCGAGGATCTCCTCGTACGGCAGGTCACGCTCGTCCACGTGCGGGATCGGGAACGTGGCCGTGGCCTCGGTGACGAACGTGACGTCGTACCCGAGGTCGCACGCGACCCGGGTGGTCGTCTCGCAGCACCATTCGGTCTGGATGCCGGTCACGATGAGGTGCCGGATGCCCTCGGTGGTGAGCAGCTGCTGCAGGCCGGTGGTGGTGAACGCGTTGGCCGACGTCTTGACCAGCTCCGGCTCGCCGGCCCGGGGCTCGAGGCCGTCGAGGTAACGGATGTGGCCGTTGACCGGGTCGAACGGGTTCCCGGTGCCGGGCTCGGTGTGCAGGATCCAGACCACCAGGTCGCCGCGCTTGCGGGCGTCGTCGATGAGCGGCTGCACGGTCGCCGCGATGCCGGGATCGGTCACGGCCACCCAGCTCGGCCGCCGCCGGAACGACTCCTGGATGTCGATGATGAGCAGTGCGCTTCGCATGCCTCTGATCCTGCGCTTCGGTTCGCCTCCCGACCAGGCTAGGACCGGCCGTCGGGCGGACGGATCCGGTCAACAGCCGTCTCATAATGCGGGAGAGTGATTCCGGAGTATGAGACGCGGATACTACTGTCCGGGACATGCCGAGCAACGTCTACACCCACGGACACCACGAATCGGTACTGCGCTCACACCGCTGGCGCACCGCCGAGAACTCCGCCGCCTACCTGCTGCCGGTGCTCACCGAGAAGATGAAGGTCCTGGACGTCGGGGCCGGGCCGGCCACCATCACCCGGGACCTGGCCGCCCGCGTCGCCCACGTGACCGCCCTCGAGGTCACCGAGGAGGCCGTCGCCGTCGCCCGCGAGGGCCTCGCCGGGGTGGCCAACGCCGAGGTGGTGCGCGGCGACGTGCACGCCCTGCCGTTCCCCGACGACACGTTCTGCGTGGTCCACGCCCACCAGGTGCTGCAGCACGTCGCCGACCCGGTCCGGGCCCTGCGCGAGATGCGCCGGGTGTGCAAGCCCGGCGGCTACATCGCCGCGCGCGACAGCGACTACGCCGGCTTCGTGTGGCACCCGGCCCTGCCCGAGCTGGACGACTGGATGGCCCTCTACCAGCGCATGGCCCGGGCCAACGGCGGCGAGCCCGACGCCGGCCGGCGGCTGCTGGCCTGGGCCCGCGAGGCCGGCCTGACCGACGTCACCGCCACCTCGAGCACCTGGTGCTTCGCCGACGACGAGGACCGTGCCTGGTGGGGCGGCATGTGGGCCGACCGGGTGCGCTCGTCGGCGATGGCCCGCCAGGCCCTGGCCGCCGGCGTGCCCGAGGAGGAACTGGCCCGCCTGTCCGAGGGCTGGCGCCGCTGGGCCGCCGATCCGGACGGGTGGCTGTCCATCCTGCACGGCGAGATCCTCGCCCGGGTCGTGTGACACCATCCTTGCCGTGACCGGAGATCGACTTCCCGCGGACCTGCACACCCATACCCAGTTCTCGTGGGACAGCACGGCCGGCGACATGGACGGCTCCTGCGCCCGGGCGGTCGAGCTCGGCCTGCCGGCGATCGCGTTCACCGAGCACACGGACTTCATCACGTGGACCGTCGCGCCCGACTCGCTGGCGCCGCGGATGGCCCGCCACCTGGTGGACCCCGAGTCGCTCGCGCCGCCGCCGCTGGACGTGGCCGGGTACCTGGAGTCGGTCGACCGGTGCCGTTCGCGGTACCCCTCCCTGAAGATCATCACCGGCGTCGAGCTCGGCGAGCCGCACTGGTTCGCCGGCCCGGCCGCCGCGCTGCTCGCCTCCGCCCCCTTCGAGCGCGTCATCGGCTCCCTGCACTCGCTGCGCGTGCGCGGCGTCTTCCGCCTGGTGGAAGACGAGTACACGGTGCGCGACGTCCCGTCGGTGCTGCGCGACTACTTCGCCGAGACGATTCGCATGATCGAGACGGGCGGCGACTTCTCGACGCTGACCCACCTCGACTACCCGGTGCGCTACCTCCCGGCGGGCCACGAGTTCCGCCTCGCCGATTTCGAGGACGAGGTACGAGCCGTGCTGCGCTCCCTCGCCGGCACCGGCCGAGCGCTGGAGGTCAACACCCGCCGCACCCTGGAGCCGCTGCTGCTGCGGTGGTGGCGCGAGGCCGGCGGCGAGGCGGTGAGCTTCGGCAGCGACGCGCACCGCCCCGACCTGGTGGCCACGAACTTCCGGGCCGCCGCCGATCTGGCCACGGCCGCCGGCTTCCGCCCCGGCCGCCACCCCTACGAGCACTGGCTGCGTTGATCGGGCGGCGACGTCGACAGTCGTGGATGTCGACGGGTGACGCCGGGGGTGAATGCCCGTATCGTGGAAGCGGCTCGGATCGTAGAAGGTGAGCCGCCGATGAGTCCCGCCGATCGCTTCGCCGTGTTCCCCGAACTGCACATCACCGTCGATCCCCTGCCCGGCCAGGCCCTGCGGGTCCGCGTAGCGGGGGAGGTGACCCTGGAAAACGTTGGCGAACTGCGGAAGGTGCTGTTCCGGGCGATCGACGACGTGCGGGCAAGAGCCGTCGAGGTCGACCTGGGCCTGGTGACCTTCATCGACTCGACCGGCATCGGCAAGCTCGTCTCCGCCCGCGCCCACGCCGTCAGCAGCCACAGCGACCTGTGGATCGTCAACCCGAGCCCCGGCGTCCGCCGCGTGCTGAGCCTGCTGGGCCTGCTGGACACCCTCTCCACCCCGACCGGCACGAGCGGCTGGGCCCCTCCGAAGAGCGCGTAGCAACCCCGCGCCGGCTACAGGCGCAGCTGGCTGACGAAGGCGGCGGCGGCCTCCCGGTCCGGGGGCAGGGCCGGGGCGAACGCGGAGATGAAGGCGTGCTGGAAGCAGGCGCGTGAGTGAGCACTCACTAACCACGGAAGGCGCGGGGATGAAACTCACGGTGTTCGGGGCGACCGGAGGCATCGGGACGCAGCTCATCCGGCAGGGGCTGGCACGCGGGCACGAGATGACGGCGGTCAGCCGGCGGCCCGTCGAGCTCGGATGTGCCGTGGTGGTGGCCGGCCTCGACGATGCGGCGGCCCTCGCCGGGGCGGTGGCCGGGCGGGACGCGGTGCTGTCCGCGCTCGGGCTGCGGGCGCCGGAGATGAAGGCCCGGCGGCGGCGGGACCCGGCGGCGCGCAGCACCGTGCAGGCCGACGGCGCGCGGGCGCAGGCGGCGGCCATGCGGGCGACCGGGGTACGGCGGATCGTCTCCGTCGACGCCGCCGGGCGGGTCGCTGACGAGGGCGACGGGGCGCTGACCCGGGCCGTCGTCAAGCCGCTGCTGCAGCGGCTGCTGCGGGAGGGGTTCGAGGACCTGGCCGAGGCCGAGCGGGTCCTGCGGGCGAGCGGGGCCGACTGGACGCTCATCGCGCCGCCGCGGCTGACCGGCGGCGGACACCGTCCATATCGCGCCGTTCTCGACATCAACGTGCGCGGGGCGCGGACCCTCTCGCGGGCCGACGTCGCGGACGCGATGTTCCGCGCGCTGGAGGAGCCGTCCTGGGTCGGCCGGCGGGTATCCGTCGCGTACTGAACCCGCGTCGAACCCCGAGGGCGCGATGCGGCCCGGGTCCGTCGGGCCACGGACCCGGGCCGGACGCTACCGGCCGTCCCAAGGAGGAAGAACGGCCGGTCGCGTCACCGCCGTGCCCGGGAAGTCCCTCGTCGACCCGGGCACTCCACGGTCAGCTCACGACACCCAGGCTGCCGAAGTCCAGCATGCCGTAGTACGGCGTGACGAAGCAGTTGGTGAGCCGCGGGCTGCGGTAGTTCAGCGCCTTGTCGTACGTGAACGGCAGGTACGCCGCCGTCTCCGACACGAGCTTGTTGATCTGGCGCCAGATCTCGGCGTTCTTGGCCAGGTCGGGCTCGGTCTTGGTCTGGTCGATCAGCTTGTTGATCTCAGGGTCGTCGATCTCGGCGTAGTTGTTGTTGCCCGACGCCGAGATGGCCCGGCCGTCGACGAGGACCTGCAGGAAGCCGGCCGCCGTCGGGTAGTCGGCGCCCCAGCCCGCCATCATCAGGCCGTAGCCCTTGTTGTGCACGTTGGCCGGCGTGCCGATGATCGAGCGGAAGTACTGCGACGGGTCCTGCGGGTCGAGGCGGGCCTTGATGCCGACCGCGGCCAGCGACTGCTGCAGCGCCTCAGCCGTCTTGAACTCCTTGCCGGTGTTGCGCGTGGCGAGCACGGTGTCGAAGCCGCTGGGCTTGCCGCACGCGGCGAGCTCCTCCTTGGCCTTGTCGGTCTGCGGCTTGCCCGACTTGGTGTTGAACGCGTCGTCGGCGTCGTCGTGCCCGGCGATCGTCGGCGGCAGCATGTTGGTGGCGATGGCGCCGCCGGCGTCGGGGCCGCCGCGGGCGGTCTGCATGGCGACCTTGTCCAGCGCGTACTGCACGGCCTTGCGGCAGTGGATGTTGTCCAGCGGCGGAACCTTGGTGCTGATGGCGGCGTACCGGATGAAGCCCGACGGCACCGAGTCCGTGTTCTTCCTGTTGTCCGGCTGGGTCAGGACCTTCGGTTGCGTGCCGGGCTGCACGCCGGTCTGCGCGATGTCGAGGTCGACCTCGCCGGACAGCACTTCGTTGTCGATCTCCTCGACCGCGGTGCCGAAGGTGACCTCGACGCGGTCCGGCAGGGCCAGGCGCACGGTGTCGGTCCTCGGGTCCCAGTTCTCGTTGCGGACCAGGGTCAGCTTCTTGCCCTCGTCGAAGGTCTCGAACTTGTACGGCCCGGACGAGACCGGGTGCAGCGCGTACTTCACGCCGGTGTCCTTGGCCCGCGGGATCGGACCCGCCGCGGGCATCGAGATCAGGTACAGGAAGTCGCTGTTGGGCTCCTTGAGGGTGAACACGATCGTGAGGTCGTCCGGTGTTTGGACCGACTTGAGGCCCATCTTGTCCGGGTCGGTGTCCTTGTACACGCCCGGGTACTTCTGCCCCTGGTCGAGCACGTCCACCAGGTACTTCGGCCCGGCGTTGACGACCTCGGAGGCGAAGACGCGCTCGACGGCGTACTTGAAGTCCTTCGAGGTGATCGGCGAGCCGTCCTCGTACTTCAGCCCCGGCTTGAGCTTGAAGGTGTACTTCTTGCCGCCGTCCTCGATCGTGGGCATGTCGGCGGCCAGGTCCGGCACCAGCTTCAGGCCGTCCGGGCCGGGCTTGGCCTGGTTGGTCAGCAGCGCGCGGACGTAGAACCCCTTCATGAAGTTCCAGGCGTTCGCGTAGTACGCGATCTGCGGGTCGGTCGAGTCGAAGCCGGAGTTCTGCGTCAGCTTGAGGGTGCCGCCCTTCTTGTCGGACGGGTGCACGATGCCCTGCAGGGCGGCGTTGTACCCGCTCGGACCTTTGGCGCCGCCGTTGTTGCTGGTATTGTCGCTGCTGGTGCCGCCTCCGCAGGCGGACAGCAGGAGGCTCGCGGTGACCGTGGCGGTCACCAGCGCACCTGGTCGCTTCTTCACGTGTCGGACCTTTCCAAGGGCCGCGGTTGAGGTCGCCGCGGATCGGATCTCACGCACGCGGGCAGCACGGATCAGCCGGCGTCCACTGAGGACCCTCCACTGTGTACAGGGCGTAGGCATGCACCACGCCCACCGGGTGGGTCGTCGAAAACGTCGGTAGAGCCTGAACTTTTGGTTGCTACGTCGTGTGGTTGCTACGTCGTGTGGTTGCTGCGTCGCGTGGCCGGCGATGTGCGTCGCCGTTCTGTGAGCAATGACCTCGGAGGCGACGGGCCGGTTGCACTCCGGATTGCTTTGTCGCATAACGGAATGGTCACCGTGGCGTTGAGCAGCGGCTCGGCCGCCGAAATCGCAGTGGCCCGGGACCGGTCAGGCGCCGGGCAGCTCCCGCAGCCGGGCGATGTTCCCGGCCTCTTGCGGATCCGGCGCCGGTACCTCCAGGAACGCCCGCAACACCTCGACGGCGACGTCCGGCGCCAGCCGCTTGAGGCTCATCGCGAGGACGTTCGCGTCGTTCCACAGCCGCGCGCCCCGGGCCACCCACGGGTCCCAGGCGACGGCCGCGAGCACCCCGGGCACCTTGTTCGCGGCGATCGCGGTGCCCGTGCCGGTCCAGCACATGACGACGCCGAGGTCGGCCCGCCCCTCGACGACGGCCCGCCCGACTCCGGCGCCGAGGTCCGGCCACGGTACGTCGGCATCGTCACCGCCGACCCGCAGCACCTCGTGGCCGGCGTCCGCGAGCTCGGCCAGGACGGCGTCGGTGGTCGCGTTGTGGTCGTCGGCGGCGAACGCGATGCGCATCATCCCATTGTGCCGCCACCCGGTCAGGGGCATACACCCGCCGCACGCCGGCCGCCCGCATCCGCCGGACGATCGGGCCCCGGCCGAGCCGCACCAGCTCCTCGGGCGTGACGTGCCGGCGCGGCCCGCCTGCCGTGGCGTGAGGGGCAAAAGGTAACGGGCGCGGCGCGCGGCCGCATCCTCGGGCGTGACGTGCCGGCGCGGCCCGCCTGTCGTGGCGTGAGGGTCAACCGGCCGGGGGGCTGGCCGCCTCGAGCCGGGGCGGGGCCGGGGGCGCGGCGCGCAGCCGCTGGGTCAGCGCCACGCAGGCGAGGACGGCGACGGCGGCGGCGATCGCGACCGCGGGCACGTGCTCGCCCAGCAGCAGGGCGGACCAGGCCATGGTCAGCACCGGCTGGGCGAGCTGGATCTGCCCGACGCGGGCGACGCCGCCGCGGGCCAGCCCGCCGTACCAGGCGAAGAACCCCAGGAACATGGAGATCACGGTGAGGTAGCCGAGGCCGGCCCAGCCCGCGGCCGGGGCGTGCGGGGGATGGCGCAGCGCGGACCACGCCGTGACCGCGGCCGTGACCGGCAGGCTGAGCACGAGCGCCCAGCAGATGGTGCGGGCGCCGCCGAGCTCCCGGGCGAGGGCGCCGCCCTCGGCGTAGCCCAGGCCGCACAGGGCGACCGCGGCGAGCAGGAACAGGTCGGCCGGGCCGATGGCGCCGGAGACGGCGCCGCCGAGGACCAGGAAGGCCAGCACGGCGGCCAGGCCGCCGCCGCCGGCGAGCCAGAACGCCGGTGCCGGGCGCTCGTGGGCCCGCAGCACCGCGAAGCCGGCCGTGACCGCCGGGAGCAGGGCGATGACCACGGCGCCGTGGGTGGCCGTGCTTGCCTGCAGGGCGAGGGAGGTGAACATCGGGAAGCCGGCCACGACGCCGGCGGCGACCACGGCCAGGCGCCGCCACTGGGCCCCCGTCGGGCGCGGGGCGCGGACGATCGCGAGATAGGCCAGCGCCAGCAGGCCGGCGCCGACGGCCCGGCCGAACGCGACGAACCAGGGGTCGAGGTGCTCCACCGCCAGGCGGGTGGCCGGCAGCGACATGCTGAACCCGAGGACCCCGAGGGCGCCGAGCGCGGCCCCCGTTATCGCATTCCGGCGGGTAACGTTACCCTTGTCTCTCATGAATGACGATAACGCAGCCGGACGCGTTATCCAAGATCTTCGGGCGCTGGCCGCCGCGGCCGGGCCGGGGGCGCGGCTGCCGGCCGTGCGCGAGCTGACCGCGCGGCACCGGGCGTCGGCGATCACGGTGTCGCGGGCGATCCGGGCCCTGGCCGCCGAGGGGCTGCTCGACACGCAGCCCGGGCGGGGGACCTACGTGGCCGCGCAGCCCGCCGCCGCGGCCCGGCCGGACCTGTCGTGGCAGTCGATCGCGCTCGGGCCCCGGCCGGCCGGCGAGGACGCGATGCAGGCGCTGCTGGCCATCCCGCGGCCGGGGGCGATCGCACTGTCCAGCGGGTACCTCGACCCGGACCTCCAGCCGGCCGCCGCCCTCGGCGCCGCGCTGGGCCGGGCCGCCCGGCACCCGGCGAGCTGGCAGCGCGGCCCGGTCGAGGGGCGGGAGGACCTGCGGGCCTGGTTCGCCCGCACGGCCGGCGGGCTGCTGCGGCCGGAGGACGTGGTGATCTGCGCCGGCGGGCAGGCGGCGCTGTCCACGGCGTTCCGCGCGCTGGCCGCGCCCGGCGACGCGGTGCTGGTGGAGTCGCCGACGTACCTCGGGGCGCTCGCGGCGGCCCGGGCGGCCGGCCTGCGGGTGGTGCCGGTGCCCGCCGACGCCGAGGGGGTGCGTCCCGACCTGCTGGCGGCCGCGCTGCGGCGCACCGGGGCGCGGCTGTTCTACTGCCAGCCGCTGTTCGCCAACCCGCACGGCGGCGTGCTGTCCCCGGCCCGGCGGGCCGCGGTGCTGGCCGAGGTCCGGGCCGCCGGGGCGTTCCTGCTCGAGGACGACTACGCCCGGGACCTCGCCATCGACCTCGACCCGCCGCCCCCGCTGGTCGCCGAGGACCCGGACGGCCACGTGATCTACCTGCGCTCGCTGACCAAGTCGGCCGCCCCCGGGCTGCGGGTGGCCGCCATCGCCGCCCGCGGGCCGGCGGGGGCCCGGCTGCGCGGGGCCCGGGTCCTGGACGACTTCTTCGTGGCCGGGCCGCTGCAGCAGGCCGCCCTGGACTTCGTCACCTCGCCGGCCTGGCCCCGCCACCTGCGGGCCCTGCGGGCGGAGCTGCGGCTGCGCCGGGACGCGCTGCTCGACACGATCCGCCGGCACCTGCCGGAGCTGGAGGCCCCGGCGGTGC
>NZ_JBFAZW010000067.1:0-64139 GCF_040682015.1 Dactylosporangium sp. NPDC051485 | reverse complement strand
TGGAGGCATTCGGCGCCGCCATCACCGCGGACCCCGCCGCCCCGCCGGGCGACCCGGCCGACGCCCGCGAGGCCCACCTGGAGGCATTCGGCGCCACCATCGCCGCCGGCCGCCTCGGCAACGCCGACCCCGCCGGTCCGCCGGGCGACCCGACCGCGGTGCCGCTGCTCGACGCGCTCGTCCTGCGGTTCACCCGGGGGCCACCCCGCCGCCGCCGGTGCCCTGCGCCGCGCGGCCCGGGACGCCGAGGCCCGGTGGCTCGGGGTGGCGGCGGCCGGCGCGCTCGACGCATGGGACGACGAGGGACTCGCGGACATCGCCGGGCGGGCCGTGGCGCAGGCGCGGGCGGCCGGGGCGCTGCGGGTGCTGCCCGAGGCGCTCGGGCAGCGGGCGGTGGCGCACGTGCTCGCCGGGGAGCTCGCCGACGCGGCCGGGCTCCTCGCCGAGGCGGACACGATCGCGGCGGCCGGGCGGCGGCCGCACGCGGGGGCGGTGCTGCTGCTGGCCGCCTGCCGGGGGCGGCCCGTCGAGGCGGGCGAGGTCATCGACGCCGCCGTCAAGGAGGCCACCGCGCGCGGGGAGGGGCGGCTGCTCGCCGCGGGCGAGCACGCGCGGGCCGTGCTGCAGGCCGGGCTCGGCGGCTATCCGGCCGCCCTCGCCGCCGGGCTCGCCGCGGCCGGGCACGACGACCTCGGGCTGCTCAACCTGGCGTTGGAGGAGGTGGTGGAGGCTGCCTGCCGTACCGGTGCGGCACAGACGGCACACGAGCACCTCGCGCGGCTCGAGGAGCGGGCCCGCGCGGCCGGGGGCGACTGGGCGCTCGGGGTCGCGGCCCGGGGGCGGGCCCTGGTGGGCACGGCGCCCGAGGACGACTTCCGGGAGGCGATCGCGCGGCTGGACAACGGCCGGCTCGCGCTGCCGCTGGCCCGGACCCGCCTGCTGTACGGCGAATGGTTGCGCCGCGAGCAGCGCCGCGTCGACGCCCGGGCCGAGCTGCGGGCCGCGCACGAGGCGTTCGCGGCGGCCGGTGCGGAGGGGTTCGCCGAGCGGGCCCGCCGGGAGCTGGCGGCCACCGGCGAGACGGCCCGGCGGCGGGTGCCGCAGACCCGCGACGAGCTCACCCCGCAGGAGGCCCAGATCGCACGGCTCGCCGCGGCCGGGCACACCAACCCGGAGATCGGGGCCGAGCTGTTCCTGTCCGCCCGCACCGTCGAATGGCACCTGCGGAAGGTCTTCGGCAAGCTCGGGGTGACGTCGCGGCGGGAGTTGCGGTCCCGGGCGGGGTGAACCAGGGACTTTCCCTGGGGCGAAGGCACCTGCGGACGCGCGATCGTTGCGGCGTGGACATGAAACTCGAGGTACTGGTACTGCCCGTCGCCGACGTCGAGCGGGCGAAGCACTTCTACGGAGGGCTCGGCTGGCGCCTGGACGCCGACTTCGTCGCCCCGGACGGCCTGCGGGTCATCCAGCTCACCCCGCCCGGCTCGGAGGCGTCGGTGATCTTCGGCGAGCGGCTCACCACCGCCGCGCCCGGCTCGGTGCAGGGCCTGCACCTGGTGGTGGACAACATCGAGAAGGCCCGCGAGGAGCTCCTCGCCCGCGGCGTCGAGGTGAGCGAGATCTTCCATGACGCCTACGGGGTCTTCCACCACGCCGGCACCGAGTTCCGGGTCCCGGGCCCGCACCCGGACCGGCAGGACTACGGCTCGTTCGCCTCGTTCAGCGACCCGGACGGCAACGGCTGGGTCGTGCAGGAGGTCAAGGTCCGGGCCCCGGGCCGATGACCGAGCTGCGTTTCGGCTCCGCCGAGGAGCTGGCCGCCGCCCTGCGCCGGGCGGCGGCCGCGCACGGCGAGCACGAGAAGACCCTGGGCCACTACGACGAGGGCTGGCCGGACTGGTACGCGCAGTACATGATGGGCGACCCGGACTCGCCGCGCCCCGATCCCACGGCCGGGCTCACCCCTCCTTCGTGAGCAGCGGGGACAGCGCCTCGAGCTGGCGCAGCGCGCCGGGCGCCCCGCCGCCGAGCGGCTGCACGAGCACGTGGTCGGCGCCGGCGTCGCGGTGCGCCCGGACCCGCTGCGCGATCGCCTCCGGCGTGCCCCACGCCACGATGGCGTCGACGAGCCGGTCGCTGCCCGCGCCGGTCAGGTCCTCGGCGGTGAAGCCCAGCTCCTTGAGGTTGTTGACGTAGTTGGGCAGCTGCAGGTAGCCCACGGTGTGCTCGCGGGCGACGGCCCGGGCCGCCGCCGGGTCCGCCTCGACCACGACCGCCTGCTCGGGGATGAGCAGCCGGTCGGGGCCGAGCGCGGCCCGGGCGGCGGCGGTGTGCTCGGGCGGCACGAAGTACGGGAGCGCGCCGCCGGCCCGCTCCCGGGCCAGCTCCAGCATCCGCGGGCGCAGCGCGGCGAGGACCACCGGCACGCCGGGCGGCGGGTCGCCGAGGCCGTCGAGGTACTCGCGCATCCGCTGCAGCGGCTTGTCGTAGTGCTCCACCATCGGCGCGTGGCTGACCCCGAGGCCGAGCAGGAACCGGCCGGGCCACGCGTCGCCGAGCAGCGCCGCGGCCGCCCGGGCCGTCCCCGGGTGGCGGGCCCAGATGTTGGCGATGCCGGTCCCGGCCGCGATCCGCGAGGTCGCGGCCAGCCAGACCGCCTCCTGGGCGAAGATGTCGTTGCCGCCCACCACCTCGCCGGTCCAGACGGAGCCGTACCCGAGCTCCTCGATCCGCGCCACCGCCACGCGCTGGGCCGCCACCGGCTCCCGCTGCAGCACGTTGACCCACACCCCGGTCCCGCCCAGCGCCCGCCGGGCCCGCTCCACCGTCTCCATCTCGGCCACGTTCCCCGAGCCCGCCGCTTCATGCGACCCGGCTCCCGTGCCGTGGCCCACCCGGACAACGACGCCGACCAGCACCGCTGGACCGGCTGCCACACGGCCGCCGGTGCCGGCGTCGAGCGGCTCGTTCGTGTCAGGAGTAGTCGTAGACGGTCGTGGCGACGTCACGCTCGCACAGGGCGGCCGTGACGAGCGGCTCGATGCGCTCCCAGCGGCCGCCCGCCAGGCCGCAGCCGATGCGCGGCATGTGCACGGAGGCGGACAGCTCGGCCGCGTGGCCGGCGAGGGCGGCAAGGGCCGTGGCGACGGCGTCGTACCGGATCGGCGGCCCGTTGCTGCCGGTCCGCATCCCGTGCTGGGCCACCATGTTCGCCACCCAGGTGTCCGGGCGGACCTGCACCAGCTGGACGGCCCCGAGCCCGAAGTCGTTGCCGGCCCGCTCCCGGTGCCAGCGCCGGTACGCCCGCTCCGGCTCCGGCCAGCGCCGCGAGATCGCGAGGACGAAGCCCTTGCCCCAACCGCCCAGGTCGTTGCACACATGCGCGATGATCTTCCGGCCGGCGGCCTGGGGGCTGGTCGCGTCGCCCCGGACAATGCTCAGCGGTACCACGGGACCAAGCCTATGGTGGGTCGCTGCCCGCCCTCCACCGCCGCCCGTACGCGTCCGGCGGCGCCGCCCTCGACGCCGGCGCCGACAGCCCGACCGGCACCCCCGGCGTCTACGCCCGGGCCGGCCTCACCGTCTCCCGGCACGTCGTCGCATGCGGGCGCGAGCTCACGCCGTCAGCTGGTCGCGCAGCAGGGCGGTGAGGGCGTCGCGGTCGACCGCGCCCTTCTCGGCGACGGCGGTGAGCGCCTTGACGCCGGGGTCGGCGGGGTGGTCGAGGGCGATGACCGCGACCGGCTCGGTGAAGTTCTTGCAGGAGTTGGTGCACTCGAAGTACGGCTGCGTGAAGATCGTCGCCGTCCCGAGCGCGGTCTGCACGGTGCTCGCCCCGTCGCGGCGCTGCGCCGGGATGTCGTCGGCGGTGCGGAAGACGCCGTGGCGGCCGTTGCCGGGGCGGGCGTTGTCGCCGATGGCCTCGCAGGTGGTGGCGAAGGCGACGAGCCGCACGAGGCGCCCCTGGCCGAGCGTGACGGTCACGGCCACGGCCGGGCAGCCGTCCGCGCCGGGCGTTTGGGTGGTGAGCCGCTGGCCGGCGCCGAGGCGCACGTGGAAGGCGACCGGGCCGTCGACGGACGCCACGGTCGGCGAGCTCATCGGCGTCTCGGGTGCCGCGGGTGTACCGTGGCAGCCCGCCACCAGCGCCAGCAGCGCCGCGACCGGCAGCAGGCGGCGGCTCATGGCTCGACCGTGAGGGTCACGGCGCCGATCCCGATCGTGTCGCCGGGCGTGACCTGCACCGCGCCGCTCACCGGCCGGTCGTTGACGGTCGTCCCGTTCGTCGAGCCGAGGTCCGCGACGGTGAGGGCCCGGCCGTCGTACTGCAGCCGCGCGTGCATCCGCGACACCCCCTCGTCGCGCAGCCGCAGGTCCGCCTGCCGCCCGCGGCCGATGACCGTCGTGCCCGACTGCATGGTGTAGCGGCGCCCGTCGCCCAGCAGCAGCCCGATGCCCCGCCCGGCCTCGTCGCCCCGGCGCGTGCGGGCCCGCCGCACGTCGGCCCGGACCCGTACCTCCCCCGACGGCACCTCCTCGTCGGGCTGCACGTCGACGACGACTGCGTCGCGCACCGCCCAGCCCTGCTCCTGCAGCCAGTCGGCCTGTGCGGCCGCGAGCGCCGGGGCGTGCCCGGCCACGTGCGGGTGCTCGTCCGGCGCGACGAGGACGAGGTAGCTGTTCGGCGCCAGAGTCTGCTCGCCGACCTCGGCCTCGCGCTGCATCGCGTGCAGGATCGCCAGGCGGTCCACACTCATGCGCCGGAGTCTAGTGAGTGCCCGTAGGCGGTCCTGATCAGGGCGATGAGGTCGTCCAGACCGGCGGGCGGGTCGTCGCGCCACCACGCCAGCCACACGTGGATCGGCGGGGCGTCGCGGACCCGGCGGTACGCCACACCGGGCCGCGGGTTCTGGTTGGCGGTCGCCTCCGAGGTGAGCCCGACCGCCTGCCCGGCGGCGATGAGGGTGAGCCACTCGTCCACGCCGCCGGTGCGGCGCACGGTCGCCGGCCCGCCCCCGGGCGGCCACAGGTCCAGGGTCGTCGTCCCCGTCCGGGCGTCGATGGCCATCGTGTACCGCGTGAGGTCCTCCAGCCGCACCGAGCGGCGCCGGGCCAGGGCGTTGTCGGTGGCCACCGCCGCGCACCGGGTCTCCACCCCGAGCAGCGCCGTGCCGAAGCGCGGGTCCTCGACCGCCCGGCGGATCACGGCCACGTCCGCGCGGCCGTCGCCCAGCCCGGCGTTGGGGGTGTTGGACTGGACGAAGACCAGCGGTACCGCGGGATGCGCCGCAGCCCAGGCCCGCTGCACCCGCCGGGTGTGCTTGCCCATCGCCGCCCAGGCGTAGCCGACGCGCAGCTCGGTGTGCGCCCGCTCGACCGCCCGCCGCAGGTGCGCCACCTCGTCCAGCACCGCCCGGGCCCGGGCCAGGGCCTGCGTGCCGGCCGCGGTGAGGCGCACCTGGCGGGTGGTGCGGGCGAGCAGCCGCACGCCGAGCGCCGCCTCGAGCCCGGCCACCGACCGCGACACCGCCGCCTGCGAGAGCCCCAGCGCCGCCGCCGCGTCGGTGAACGTCCCGGCGTCGACGACGGCCACGAACGCGCGCAGCTGCCGCAGCTCCAGATCCATGCGTCCAGCGTATGGATCTTCCGTCCGCCGCATTTCTCCGGGGCCTCCCACCAGCCCAGACTGGCGTCGTGAAACTCAGGCTCGCCCTCGCCACGATGCTCGCCTCCGCCGCCGGCAACCAGGCCGGCGCCGCCCTCGGCGCCTTGGCGTTCCCCGCGATCGGCCCGGCCGGCGTGGTCGCCGTGCGGCAGTTCGTCGCCGCCGCCGTGCTGCTGCCGGTGGCCCGCCCCAACCTGCGCCGCTTCACGTGGTCGCAGTGGTGGCCCACCCTGCTGCTCGGCCTGGTCTTCGCCACCATGAACCTGAGCGTGTACGCGGCCGTCGACCGGGTGGGCCTCGGCCTGGCGGTGACCCTGGAGTTCCTGGGCCCCCTCGCCGTGGCCCTGGCCGGCTCCCGCACCGGCGCCGACCTGGCCTGCGCCCTGCTCGCCGGCGCCGGCGTCTACGTGCTGGTGCTGCCCGGCCCGGGCAGCGACTACGCGGGCGTGGCCCTGGGCCTGCTCGCCGCCGCCTGCTGGGCCGCCTACATCCTGCTCAACCGCCTGGTCGGCGCCCGGCTGCCCGGCCTGCAGGCCCCGGCCGCGGCCACCACCGTCTCGGCCGCCCTCTACGTCCCGGTCGCCCTCGTCATGGCGCTGCACCACCGCTTCACCCTGGTCGGGATCGGCTGGGCGATCGGCGCGGGCATGCTGTGCTCCGTGGTGCCGTACGCGGCCGATCTGGTGGCGCTGCGCCGCATCCCGCCGCGTTTCTTCGGGCTGTTGCAGAGCGTGCACCCGGTCTTCGCGGCGCTGGCCGGCGCGGTCGTGCTCGGCCAGGTCCCCACGGCCCACGTCTGGATCGGCATCGCCGTCGTCGTGTCCGCCAACGCCGTCGCCGTGACCCTGGCCGCGTCCCGCCGCCGGCTTCTGAGCGCTGGACGGCGCGAGGAGCCGCACGACGCGTCCGGCCTGGGCGGTGCCCAGCCCGACCTCAACCCGGCGTAGCCGCTCGATACACTCGATCGATGCCGGTCGAGGGTCCGCCGACGTTGCGCGGTGCGCTCCTCACCCTCGGCAAGGTCAACTCCGGCTGGCTGACCCGGATGAACTCCCTGCTCGACGGGTTGATCGCCGGCCCGGCCGGCGGCAGCTACACGGGCCTGCTGAATCTCATCGACGTCAGGACCGACGGGCTCGGCCTCACCCGGCAGGCCGTCAGCGCGCTGTGCGGGCAGACGGCCGGCACCTCCGGGATGCCGCGGCACGAGCTGGCCCGCGCCGCGCACACCCTCCTCGTGCTCAACGCGTTCCTCGGCGTCCTGCAGCGCACGGCCGGACCGTGGGTGGACAAGCTGCGCCCGGCCCTGCACAAGACGCTCGACGATGCCCGGCGCCGGGGCGCCCGGCCGGCCTTCGAGGAGCCGGTGGGCCCGCTGCTCGACCTGGACATCCCCATGCCGTGGGCCGGCCGCGGATTCGCGGCCAACCTCGCCGAGGGGGTCGTGCCGCGCTGCATCACCATGGCCCAGCTCTCGGGTGCGCTGCTCAACGGGGTGGCCGAGGGAGAACGCCAGCTGCGCGGGTTCACCTTCGCCACCGACACAATCCTGGTCGCGACGGTGCACGCCTACACCGAGGACTACGGCCGGCTGGCCGCGCAGGTCCCCGAGTTCGGGTACTGGGAGCTGCTCGGCGAGGCGGCGGCCGGCAGCCTGCACCGGATGGTGATGCCGATGCCGCAGGCCGACGCCAGCGCCAGGGCGCTGGCCCGGGTCGAGGCGCTGCTGTCCCGGGCGACCGGGGCGCCCGGGCTGGACGCGGCCGCCGGCTCCCCGCCGCAGCGCCTGATCCGGGACCTGCACGCCAAGGTCCTGCGCCGGCCCGTGCTCCCGACCGAGGACGCCTGGTGGGCCGGCAGCCTGCGGCTCCCGGACGTGCGGGACATCTACGTGACCCCGGCGTACCGCTGCTGCGTCGCGGACGCCCAGGCCCGCATCGCCGACGAGACCTGGTGGGCGCAGCAGCCACTGCACGAGGACCTCGACCTGTTCCTCAGCGGGCACCTGGCCTCCGCGGAGAGCCTGAGCCGGCCCCTGCTCATCCTCGGCCATCCCGGGTCGGGCAAGTCGCTGCTGACCTCGGTCCTGGCCGCGCGGCTACCGGCCGCCTTCACCCCGGTCTGGGTGCCGCTGCGCTACGTCGACGCGTTCGGCTCCGTCGGCGACCAGGTGCAGCAGCGGCTGGACCAGCTGACCAACCGGCGGATGCGGTGGACCGACCTCGCCGACGACGACGCCGCCTCCACCCGGGTGGTGCTGCTCGACGGCCTCGACGAGCTGATGCTCGCCAGCGGCGCCTCGCAGTCGCGGTACCTGTCCTGGGTCGCGAGCTTCCAGCAGATCGAGGCGGAGTACGGCCGGCCGGTCGCGGCCGTGGTGACCTCGCGCACCGTGGTCGCCGACCGGCTGGCTCTGCCCCCGGGGACGCTCGTGGTCAAGCTCGAGGACTTCGACGACCGGCGGGTCGGCACCTGGCTGGACGCGTGGAACCGGACCAACGCCGGCGCCGACCGGTTCGCGCCGCTGCACCTGGCCGACGTGGCGCGGGCCGGCGACCTCGCCCGCCAGCCGCTGCTGCTGCTCATGCTCGCCCTGTACTCGGCCGACCAGGGCAACGCCGCGCTCGGCACCCAGGCGCGCTCGGCCGCCCAGCTCTACGACCAGCTCGTCGGCGCGTTCGTGCACCGCGAGGTCGACAAGGAGCTCACCTCGCCCCACCACCGGGACCTCGGCAACCTGATGGAGCTGCGCCGGGGCCACCTCGCCATCGCCGCCTTCGGCATGTTCAACCGCGGCCGCCAGCACATCTCCGAGCGGGAGCTCAACCACGACGTCGCGGTGCTGGAGCCCCAGCCGCAGCGCCGGGGTGCCGCCGGGGGCGGGGGCGAGCTGGACGAGCCGATCGACGCGGCCGCCGACATCATCGGCCGGTTCTTCTTCGTCCACGCCCCGTCGTCGGAATGGGCCGAGCGCGGCGGCCGGACGCAGCCGCCGCGGATGTACGAGTTCCTCCATGCGACGTTCGGCGAGTTCCTCATCGCGCAGCGGACCGTCGCCATGCTCTGCGAGCTCGCGGCCGTCCGGCACCGGGCCCGCGGGCGCCGGCCGATGTTCCCGGTCGACAACAGCGAGCTGCGCGCGCTGCTCGGGCACCAGCCCCTGCTGAAGGGGCCCCGGATGCTGTCGTTCATCCAGGAGATGTGGGCCGACCGGGCTGAGCTCGACCGGCAGGCGCTGGCCGAGGCGGTCCACGAGCTGCTGGGCGACGACGTCGACCGGCTGCTGTCGGAGCACCAGCGGCTCGCCGCCTACAACCCGTCCGGGACCGACGAGCTGACGCGCGTGGCGACGTACTTCGTGAACCTCGTGACGCTGCGCGTGCTGATCGGCGGGGAGGCCGGCGGCGTGGACATCGCCGACCTCGTGCCGCCCGGGCATCCGGACCCGCAGCGCTGGTGGAGCTCCATGGTGCGCACCTGGCGGGCCATGCTGTCGCCGGCCGACTGGGGCGCGGTGCTCGACGCGTTCGACTGCGCCTGGGCCCTCGAACCGGGGGCGGCCGCGCCCGGGGGCCGTATCGTCGCGGCCCGGGCGATCGGCGGGCACGACTGGCGCGCCGGCGCCCGCCGCGCCTACGGCGAGGCCCGGCTGACCGGCGACATCGCCACCGAGGCCTGGGTGCGCGCCGGCCACGCGGCCTGGAACGGCGCGGCCCCGCTCGCCGAGGCCCACGCCGCGATCCACGAGCACCTCGTCCACGCGTACGTCAACGACCAGCCGCTGTCCGCCGACCGGTACGCCGCGATCGGTGATCTGCTGCAGGACACCCCGCACGTCCTGCCACCCCCGGCCGCCGCGCTGCTGGTGCGGTGCCTGCGGCGCGACATCGCGGCGCTGAGCACCGACCTCGTCGGGCGGCTGCTGCCCTTCGCGCTGCACCCGGACGCCGTCGCGACGGTCACCGACGACCTGGTCATCGTGTCGATCGCCCAGCCGGACCTGCTCGGCGAGGGGCTGTACGACGCCATCCTCAAGGGCGACCCGGGCGGCATGGCCCGGGCCGTCGAGCTGCTCGCCGGCCACGAATGGATCCCCGGCTCGCCGCAGGAGGCCGCCCTGCGCAGGCTGCGCGTCGAGATCATGCGCCGGCGGCACCTGCCGATGTCCGTCCGCCAGCCGGGCCAGGCCGGACGCGACGAGCACAGGACGTAGTCCCCCGCGGCGGGGGCCGGTCAGTGTTCGCCCAGGAAGCCGCCGGACTGGTGGGACCACAGGGTGGCGTACAGGCCTTCCCGGGACAGCAGCTCGTCGTGGGTGCCCTCGGCGACGATGCGGCCGGCGTCCAGGACCACGATGCGGTCCATGCGGGCGAGGGTGGACAGGCGGTGCGCGACGGCCAGGACCGTGCGGCCGGACATCACGCGCTCCAGGGACTCCTGGATGACGGCCTCGGTCTGCGAGTCCAGGGCCGAGGTGGCCTCGTCCAGGATGAGGATCGGGGCGTCGCGGTGCAGGGCCCGGGCCAGGGCGATGCGCTGGCGCTGGCCGCCGGACAGGCGCACGCCGCGCTCGCCGACGCGGGCGTCGTAGCCGCGGCGTCCCTCGGGGTCGCGCAGGGTGGCGATGAAGTCCTCGGCGGCGGCCGCGCGGGCGGCGGCCGCGATGCCGGGCAGCTCCCCGGCGCCGATGTTCTCGCGGACCGAGCGGTGCAGCAGGGTGGTCTCCTGGGTGACCATGGCGATGCGGCGGCGCAGGCTCTCCTGGGTCACCGCCGAGATGTCCTGGCCGTCGATCTCGATCGTGCCCGACTCCGGCTCGTAGAACCGCAGCAGCAGGTTGACCAGGGTGGACTTGCCGGCGCCGGAGCGGCCGACCAGGCCGACCCGCTCGCCGGGGGCGATGCGCAGGGTCAGGCGGTCCAGGCCGCCGGCGCCGTTGCCGTAGTGGTGGCTGACGGCCGTGAACGCGATGGCGCCGCCGGTGACCGACAGGGTGGTGGCGTCGGCACGGTCGGCGGCCTCGATGGGCTGGGCCACGGTGGCGAGGGACTGGCGCAGGGCGCCGACCGCGCCGAACAGGGCCGAGACGGCGTCCAGCAGCCACTCGGCGAGGGACATGATCCGCAGGCTCAGGGCGAGGGCGGCGGCGACCAGGCCGAGCGGGGCGGCGCCGGTCTGCCAGAGCAGGACGCCGTAGCCGACGAGGCCGACGAGCAGAACGCCGCCGAGGGCGTACAGGGCGGCGTTCATGGTGACCTCGAGCCGCTGGACGCCGAGGTGGGCGCGGCGGGCGTCGGCGAAGACCGTGCGGGCGGTGCGCTCCTCGGCCTCACGGTCGGCGAGCAGGGCCAGGGTGTCGACGTTGGCGTAGGCGTCGACGAGCAGGCCGGTCAGGGCGGAGCTCGTGTCCTGCTGTGCGGCCGATGCGCGGCGGTAGCGCGGGATGACGTACCACATCAGGCCCAGGTAGCAGGCGAGCCATCCGGCGAGCGGCACCAGCAGCCGGGGGTCGGCGTCGGCCATGAGCCAGGCCGAGCCGGCGATGAACGCGACGAGGTAGGCCAGCGCGTGGACCGTGGTGTAGATGCAGGTCGTCGCGGCGGCCCCGCCGTCGCGGACCCAGGTGGCGATCCGGCCGGCGAAGTCGCGGCGGAACCAGCCGACGGGCTGGCGCGACACGTGACGGTGGGCGCGCCAGGTGCTCAGCGTCAGCGCGTTGGGCCTCAGGGCGATGTCGTCGAGCGACTCGCGGGCCAGGTGCACGAGGGGACGCACGAGCAGCACGAGGGCGGCGGCGCCGAGCAGTTCGCGGCCGTGCTCGGCCCAGAACGTCTCCGGGCGCGCAGCGGCGAGCAGGTCGAGTAGGCGTCCGGCGTAGGCGACCAGCCAGACGTCGACGGCGGCGCAGAGCACGCAGAGCGCGAGGCTGGCCGCGACCACGGCCCGGACCGGGCGCAGGGCATGCCACAGATATCGCGGTACGGCGGCCGGCGGGGCGGCCACCGCGCCCCCGGTTACCTCGTCCTGGAACGGGTCGACGGCGCGGGCGAGCAGGCGGAACAAGCGTTGCCTCCGGAAGGGATCGACGGCGGAACCGGCATGGTGCGCGAGTTGGTGCCGATCCGAGACATGTGTCGATCTCCCCCGTGACGGTGCAAACGCCTTCCTGGCCGACCCTAACCGCCGCTCCCGGCGACCGCCATGGATTTCCCTTCGATGCTCAGCCCATCCGGTCGCGAACCGCCAGAACGGCCGCCACCACCCGGTCCAGCTCGTGGCGCAGCTCGTCCAGGGCCGCGGCCTCCCCGCCGTCCAGGCCGCGGCGCCCACGCTGCCACCCCGGTCAGCCGGGCAGGTGGATGCGCATCAGCGCGCCGCCGGACGGGGCGGCCTCGGCGGTCAGGGTGCCCCCGTGGGCGGTGACGATGTCGTGGGCGATCGCCAGGCCGAGCCCGGTGCCGCCGCTGGAGCGGGACCGGTCGTCGTCGAGCCGGACGAAACGGTCGAAGATGCGCTCCCGCTCCGCCTCGGGGATGCCGGGGCCGTCGTCGGCGACGGCGATTTCCGCGGTACCGTCGAAGGCTCTCACGGTCATCTCGACGTTGCCCTTCGTGTGGGCGGCGGCGTTGTCCAGCAGGTTGCGCAGGACGCGCTGCAGGTGGTGGGCGTCGCCGCTGACCCGGACCGGGACGACCCCCACGGTGACGCGCAGGTCCGGACGCTGGGCGGCGAGGCGCTCGCGCTCGGCGTACACCAGGTCGTCGAGGTCGACGTCCTCGCGGCGCAGCTGCAGCCCCTTCTCGTCGACGCGGGCCAGCAGGAGCAGGTCGGCGATGAGCCGGGCCATCCGCTCGCTCTCCCGGTGCATCCGGGTCACGTGCGCGCCCGCGGACGGGGGCAGGTCGGCCGCGGCGAGCAGGTCGAGCCCGGCGTGGATGGTGGCCAGGGGGCTGCGCAGCTCGTGCGAGGCGTCGGCGACGAAGCGGTGCTGGGCCGCGGTGGCCGCCTCGATCCGGTCGAGCATCGTGTTCATGGTGGTGGCCAGGGCGGCGACCTCGTCCGCGGTCGGCGGCACCGGCAGCCGGGTGTGCAGGCTGCGGCCGGTGATCGTGTCGGCCTGGCGGCGCATCGCGTCGACCGGCCGCAGGGTGCGCCCGACGAACAGGAACGTGGCCAGGCCGACGATGACGGTCAGCAGCGGCAGCCCGATGGCCAGAGCGCCGACGGCCGCCTCCGTGCCGTCGTCGATCTCGTCGATGGACTGGGCGACCAGCACGGTACGGGGGCCGGCGGCGGTGTCGACGCCGAGGGCGGTGATGCGGAAGTACTCGTTGTGCGCCACTTCGAGCCGGCGTTGCTCGCGCCGGGTGTCCCCCGCGGGCGGGCGCAGCGCGGAGATGGGCCTCGCCCCGGCGACGGCGGCCGAGGCGACCACGACCCGCCCGGCCGGGTCGACGATCTGCACGACGGTGCGGTCGCGGGCCGACGGGGTCATCACCGCCCGCAGGCTGGCCCGGCTGGGGTCGTCGAGCGCCTCGGCGACCTGGGTGGCCCGGTCGCCGGTGCTCTGGTCGACGTTGTTCGTGAGGATCCACCGGGCCGCGATCACGAACGTCACCCCGGTGAGCACGGAGGCGACCGCGACGACCGCCGATGCGGCCAGCGCCGAGCGCATCCGCACGCCGAGCCGCTGCCGGATGCGCCGCACGAAGCCCTTCATCCTGTGACGGTAGCGTCCCGCTCAATAACGCCGGCGGCCCGCCGATATGTGGGCATGCGGTGGAGTATCGGGCGGCGGCTGGCCGCCCTCGGCACGCTGGGCGTGGTGGCCACGGTCGTCGTCGGCGGGATCGGCTTCGTACAGGCCGGGCTGGCCACGACCCAGTCGGCGACGGCGCTGTCGGTGGCGCAGACCCGGGCCACGGTGTTCGACGCCCAGCACACGGTCGCCGTCGTGTACGCCGACGCCAACATCCTCGCCGCGACCACCGGCCCCGAGGCTCGCGCCCGCATCCTGGACGAGCTCACCACCCACGCCGGGGCGCTGCGCGAGCATGCCGGCGCCCTGCGCGCCGCGCACGTCGACACGGCCACCGACCGCGAGCTGGCCGAGGGCTTCCTGCCCGTCATCGACCGGGTGCTGGCCAGCGCCGCGGCGATCGAGGCGGCCGGTGGCACGGTCGACGCGAACGCCCTGGCCGCCGTCGACGAGGAGTGGGCGGCCTTCGACGAGACCGGCGACCGGCTCAGCGAGGCGATCGACGCGGCCGCGTCCCGGGAGAGCACCGCCGCCGCCGACCGGTCGCGCCAGACCCGGCTGAGCATCCTGCTCGTGGCGCTGCTGGCCGTGCTGGCCGTCACCGCGGCCACCGTCATCGTGGCCCGGGCCATCGGCGGCTCGGTCACCCGCACCCGGCGCATGCTGCAACAGGTGGCCGGCGGCGACTTCTCCGGCCGGCTGCCGGTGCGCGGCCGCGACGACCTCGCCGACATGGGTACCGCGGTCAACACCACCATCGACCGGGTCGGCACCGCCCTGCAGCGCATGGCCGGCGAGGCGGAGCGGCTGGGCACCGCCTCCCAGCGCCTCGACGGGGTGAGCGCCAACCTGACCGCCCGGGCCGGCCGGGTCGCCGGCGACGCCTCCGCCGCCCAGGACCGCGCGGCGGAGGTCGGCGGCGACGTACGCTCCGTCGCCGAGGGCAGCGACCGGATGCGCGACTCGATCCGCGAGATCTCCCGCGGCGCGCAGGAGGCCACCGACATCGTGGCCGAGGCCGTCGCCCACGCCGAACGGGCCAACGCCACGATCGTCGAGCTCGGCGAGTCCTCGGCCCGCATCGGCGAGGTGGCCCGGGTGATCACCGCCATCGCCGAGCAGACGAACCTCCTCGCGCTCAACGCCACGATCGAGGCGGCCCGCGCCGGCGAGCAGGGCAAGGGCTTCGCCGTCGTCGCCGGGGAGGTCAAGGAGCTCGCCAACCAGACCGCCCGCGCTACCGAGGACATCGGCCAGCGGCTGACCGCCATCCAGCGCGACAGCGCCGGGGCGGCCGACGCGCTCGCCCTGGTCGCCGGCTCTATCGGCCGGATCGCCGAGTCACAGCGGGCGATCGCCGCCGCGGTGGCCGAGCAGGGCGGCGTACGCGACCGGATCAGCGGCGACGCGGCCCGGGCCAGCGACGGCACCGACGACGTGACCGCGCGGATCGCCACGGTCCGCCGCTCCTCCGACGAGACGACCGCCGCGGCCGAGGAAACCCGCGCCGCGGCCGGCGACCTGGCAGCGATGTCGGCGGGGCTGCGCGAGGTGGTCGGCACCTTCCGCCTCGCACCGTAGGCCCCTTTTCACGCGACTTTTCGCCTGTTGGATGAAAAATCCGAAGCAACCCGATCACGTCGAACCCACACCTGCGCGGGCTCCGTAGTCTCGCCTGTGTCCGGTGCCGGCGCGCGACTCTCGGGTCGCGGCCTCGGTCAGCTCGACGGTCCGCTGCAGCAGCGGCCTCGCCACGGCCTCGAACTCGGCCCCCGTGACCAGCACATCGGGCGCAACACGCCGACGTGAAACCCTGCCATCGTCTGACCGGTGGGAGCGACCCACGCCTTGAAGGCGGTCGTACTTGAGCGCACACGGCGGCACATGCGGACGACGGGTGACCGCCGGCCGGATAACGTCGCTGACGATGATTCCTGACGAACGGCCACTGGTGAGTGAACAGTGGCCCGACCTCGCGGCTGAGCTGGCGACTGCGCTTCGAGAGGAAGGCGAGAACGACTTGGCGCACCAGGTCGGTACTCTTCACGTGGTGGAGCAGTGCGGCTGCGACGACGATTTCTGCCAGAGTTTCTCCACTGCTCCAAAACCAACCGGAGCTTACGGTCGCGGCCATCGAAACGTCGGCTTGAGTCCTTCCAAGCCGGGCTACCTGATCCTCGACGTGGTCGACGACGCGATCATGCACGTCGAGGTCCTCTATCGCCCGCACCTGACCTGACGGTGACCGCACCTACGGCATGAGCGTGCACCATTTGACATTGTCGTTACCGTCCGGGGCGGTAACTCCGGGCGGGCTCGGGGATAATCAATACATGGGGCAGCTGTCATTCTTCAGTCGCACGGAATTGGCTGCCATGCGTGACCGCACCAGGTCCCGGCGCTACTGTCCGGCAACGGAGCAGTTCCGCCGGGAACATGAGCGGCATCGAACGTGGGGCCTTGCTCAACGGCACGCCCAGAAGCTACGCCGCATCCATGGTGGCGTCCCGCCGGTGACCACGGCCGACGATCAGCGGCCCGACCCGGTCCCGCCGACACTACCGCCCGAACAGGCCGAACACCCCGCCGAGCACCCCACCGACCGGGTCGTCGCCGACCACACCGATCCCGCGCCGCCGGACCGGAAGGACAGCGCCGCAGCGTCCGGGCACGCCCGCGCGGGCCGTCGCACACCAACACCACCGCCGCCGTCACGCCGGCCCGCCAGTGCGGCAACGCGTCGAACAACCGGCCGCCATCCGCGCTCAACGGCAGCGTATCGCAGCCGGTTCTTGCATCTGCGACGTCCGGCCGGCTGTCAATTCTGCCGAAGCCTGCGAAAGGTCGAGCACCATCCCAACGCGCCACCGGCGGAGCATTGCAGTGCATACGCGCTCATCGGCAGATGAATGCGCCGGTCAGGCCGCAACTCACGATTATTGTCGTGTCTCGATAGAACGGACCGAATCGCGGGAGTGTTCCTGGTGGGCGCGGCAGCCGGACCCCGCTCGTGGCGACGATGCCGCACCAGGCTACGGGCACCGCTCCGACCCTCCTGGAACAGCCGGAATTGGTGGTGGCACAGGGGGCGCTGCTCGCTGTCCCACCTCTCGTCGCTGTAACGCCGGCCGTCGCTGTGGCGCCATCCGCTCCTGCGGCGGTGCCTTCAGCCGTCACAGCGTTTTGTCGAGGAGGAAGGAAATGTCCGCCCTACCGGTCAGCGGGCGTCGGTCACGCCTTTGACGCCGGAGAGGCGCGACAGCAGGGTGGCGTCGTGGAGGCGGCGCGGCACCGGGGCGTGGTCGCCGGCCAGCGTGATCCAGCCGTCGGTCACGGTCACCTCGACCCGGCGGCCCGGTTCGGCCTCGGCGAGGGCCCGCACGGCCGCGGCGGCGATCCCGGCGTCGCTGCGGGGCAGCACCCCGGGCAGGCGTACCCCGACGTCGTCGACCACGGCCCGCACGCCCGGCGTGGCGCCGAGTGCCCGGTGCGCGGCGGCGACCGCGGCGAGCCGTTTGCGGTCGTGGTCGACCCAGCCGGCCAGCGTCACCACGCCGCGGCGGACCGCTACCGCGATGTCGTTCGGCCATGTCTCGGGGTCGCGCCGCAGCGCATCGAGGACCGCCCGCTGTGCCGCCGCGTCGGCCCCGTCCTCGCCGGGGCCGGCCTGCTCGGCGTCGGCGCACTGGGCGTCGGCACCGTTCTCGGCCCGCCGTGCGTCCGGGTCCATGGCGGCCACGGTCCCTCGGCCCGGGGTGAGGCGGCCTCACCCACGGGCCGGTGTCCAGGGGACCGCCTACGTGGCGGACGGGGCCGGGGTGCTCGGCGCCGGGGCGTGGGTGGTGGGCTGCGCCGGTCCCGGGTTGGCCGGGTAACGCCGCGCCGGCCCGTTGCCGGGGCGGCCGCCGGGGCCGTTGCGGTTCCAGTCGCCGTCGCGGCCGCGGTCGTAGCGCTCGTGGTGGCCGCCGGGCCCGCCGTGGCCGTGGTGGCCGATCGAGCCGACGACGACGGCGCCGACCGCGGTCGCGCCGGCGCCGAGCACACAGCCGAGGAGCAGCGCGGCGCCGGCGATCATCGGTCCGCGCGGGCCGCGCATCGTCTCGCGCCAGGCGGCCCGCGGCCGAGCACCGGCCGACGGGGGCACGGCGGACGGCGGAGACACCGCCCCAGGTGGAGGCACCGCGCCAGACGGGGGCACGGCGCCAGACGGGGGCGCCGCGGACGGTGGAGGAGGCGCCGCGGACGGGGTCGTGACCGCGGGCGGGAAGGGCTCGTGGTACACCGGCGGGGGCTCCTCCGGGTGCGAACGGGCCTCGGCGTCGTCGCTCATCGTGGGCTCCAGGGTCGGGCGGCGCCCGGGGTGTGGCGCCGCTGATGGTGCCAATGGTCAGGCGTCCAGTGAAGGTCCGCCACGCGGCGCGCATAAGAATTGCGTGAGAGCCGGGCCCTCTTACGAAACTCTTAGGGCGGCGACGCGGCGGCTCTCACCCCGACCGGCGATGGTCGGGGAGGACGCGGAACACCACGGCAACAAAAGCGGGCAGGCGCAGGGACGACGGAGGCGGCGTGCGGATACTCGTGGTCGACGACGACGCGGCGGTGCGCGACTCGCTGGCGCGGACGCTGCGCTTCGAGGGCTACCAGGTGCGGACCGCGGACGACGGCCGGCAGGCGCTCGACGCGGTGGCGGCCGATCCGCCCGACGCGGTGGTGCTCGACGTGAGCATGCCGGTGCTCGACGGGCTGAGCGCCTGCCGGGAGCTGCGGGCCGGCGGGCTGCTGGTGCCGGTGCTCATGCTCACCGCCCGCGACAGCGTCGGGGACCGGGTCGCCGGTCTCGACGCCGGGGCCGACGACTACCTGGTGAAGCCGTTCGCGCTGCAGGAGCTGCTGGCCCGGCTCCGGGCGCTGCTGCGCCGGTCGCTGCTGAGCGGGCCGGGCCGGGCCGAGCCGGCGGCCGCGTCCGGGCTGCTGGCCTTCGCCGGCCTGCGGCTGGACCCGCAGACCCGGGAGGTGTGGCGGGGCGACCGGCCGCTGCGGCTGACCCGCACCGAGTTCGCCATCCTGGAGGTGTTCCTGCGCCACCCCCGCCAGGTGCTCACCCGGGAGGTCCTGTTCGAGCACGTGTGGGGGTACGACTTCGGGGAGACCTCGAACAGCATCCACGTCTATCTCGGCTATCTGCGCCGCAAGCTGGAGGCCGCGGGCGAGGACCGCCTGCTGCACACGGTGCGCGGGGTGGGGTTCGTGCTGCGCGAGGAGCCGCTGTGACCGGCTGGTGGCACCGGCGCACGCTGCACGCCCGGCTGTCGCTGCTGGTGACCGGGGCGGTCGCGGTGGCCGTGCTGGCCGGGGCGGGGGTGGCGCTGGCCGCGGTGGCCGGGATCCAGCGGCGGCAGATCGAGCAGCAGCTCACGGTCGACGCGCAGGCCATCGCCGCCCAGCCGGAGCAGTGGAAGGCCAGCGCCGGGCAGCTGCCGGGCGGTATCGGCCTCGGGCCGGACGAGGGGCACGGGCCGCCGGGGCACCGGCGGCCGCGCGACCTCGGCGCGCGCTGGCAGATCGTGGACGCCGACGGCCGGGCGGTCGGCGACGCCGGCGCCCTGCCGCTGACCGGCGCGGCCCGGCAGGTCCTCGACGGGCGGCGTTCCTCGGCGCGGGAGGCGGTGACGATCGACGGCGCCGGGTACCTCATGCTGACCCTCCCGGCCTCCGGCGGCGGCGTGGTGCAGGTGGCCATCGACCGGGACCCGGCCCGCCGCACCCTGGCCCAGCTGGGACTGCTGCTGGCCGCCGGGTGCGCGGCCGGGATCGCCGGGGCGGCGCTGCTCGGCCGGGCGGTGGCCCGGGCCGGGCTGGTGCCGGTGCAGCGGCTCGCCGAGGCCGTCGAGGACGTGACCGCGACCCTGGACCTCACGCATCCGGTGCCGGTGGCCGGCGCCGACGACGACATCGCCCGGCTGGGCCGCTCGGTGAACACCCTGCTCGGCGCGATCGACGCGTCCCGGCGGGCCCAGCGGGCCCTGGTCGAGGACGCCGGCCACGAGCTGCGCACCCCGCTGACCAGCATCCGCACCAACGTGGAGCTGCTGCTGGCGGTGGAGCGGCGCCCGGAGCTGGCCCACCGGCTGCCGCCGCAGGAGCGGGCCCGGCTGCTGGCCGACCTCGAGTCGCAGGTGGCGGAGCTGGCCACGCTCACCACCGAGCTCGTGGAGCTGGCCCGGGAGGAGACCAGCCGCGAGGAGGCCGAGCCGGTCGACCTGGCCGGCGTGGTCGCCGCCGCGGTCGCCCGGGTGCGCACCCGCGCCCCGGGCCTGATCTTCGCCGCCGGACTGGAGCCGGTGACCGTCGAGGGCCGCCCCGGGGAGCTGGAGCGGATGGTGGTCAACGGCCTGGACAACGCCGCCAAGTGGAGCCCGCCTGGCGGCACGGTCACCGTCACCCTGCGGCCCGGCGGCGGGTACTGCGAGCTGCGCGTGGCCGACGCCGGGCCAGGCATCGACGAGGCCGACCGGCCGCACGTGTTCGACCGCTTCTACCGGGCCACCGCGGCCCGCTCGATGCCCGGCTCCGGGCTGGGGCTGGCCATCGTCGCGCAGACCGCCGCACAGCACGGTGGCACCGCGGCCGTCGCCCCCAACGAGCCACGCGGCACGGTGCTGACGATCCGGCTGCCGGTTTTCTCACCCGGTTCTTAGGCTCCGCCGCGGCCCGCTCTTACCCGGCCCGCCGATCGTGGTCGGCATGAGGCCTTCCGCCCGCTGGTGGCGCCCGGCGCTGCTCCTCGCGGGGACCGCCGTCGCCGTGGCCGGGCTGCGCGCTCACCTGCCCTCCGCCACCTGGCTGGCGGTGCGCGCCGCGGCGCCCTGGTGGCTGGCCGCCGCGGCCGCGCTGTCGGTGTTGTCGATGGCGGCGTTCTCCGAGCAGCAGCGGCGGCTGCTGGCCGCGTTCGGGGTGCCGATGCCGGCGGGAGCGTCCCTGGCCCTGACGTACGCGCGCTCGGCCATGGCCGCCGCGCTGCCGGCCGGGTCGGCCATCTCCGCCGGGTACGCCTTCAGGCGGTTCCGCGACCGCGGCGCCGGGCACGCCGCGGCCGGGGCCGTCGTACTGCTGTCCGGCGTGGCGTCCCTGGCCGGGCTGGCGGTGCTGTACGGGGTGATCGAGGCGCCGTGGCTGCTGTGGGTCCTCGCCGGGGGTGCCGCGGTGCTGGCGCTGCGCCCGCGGGCGGCGGGCGCGGCCGGGCCGTCCGGCGGGCGGCTGCGGGACACGCTGCGGCTGGCCCGCACGGTGCCACCGGGGCGGTGGGTCGCCGTCGTCGGCATCGCCGTCGCCAACTGGGGCACGGACCTGGGGTGCCTGCTGGCCGCCGTACAGGCCGTGCATCTCGACGTGGCGTGGACGGCGGTGGCGACCGGGTATCTCGTCGCGCAGCTGGCCCGGCAGGTCCCGGTCACGCCCGGCGGGGCCGGCGTCATCGAGGCCGCGCTCGTCATCGCGCTCACCGCGGCCGGAGCGGCCACCGCCCCGGCGGCCGCGGCCGTGCTCGTCTACCGGGTGCTGTCCTGCTGGGGCGTGCTGCCGATCGGCCTGGCCTGCTGGGCCGCGGCCCGGCGGAGCGCTCCGGTACCCACCCGGCCCTGGAGATGGACACCCGCGTGATGCGGCCGCCCGTCGGCCCTGCGGTTCACGGTGTAGGCGATCACCAGCCGCCGTCGAACAAGGCGAGCAGGGCGGGTGCGGGGTCGGCGGCCACGGAGGTGTTGGCGACGACGATGACGAGGGCGGCCAGGGACACCAGGGCCGAGGCGGTGCCGAGCGCGCCGAGGCCCCGGCGGGCGCGCCCGTCGGACCGGGCCGTCCGGGCGAAGCGCCGCCACAGCAGGACGCTCGCGGCGACAAGGGCGACCGCGACGACGGCGGCGATGACGGCCATCGCCTCGTGGTACCGCCCGAAGTCCGCCACCATCGCCTGCACCGCGGGCGGGTTGTGCCCGCCCTCGGCCAGCCGCTGCCGGGCCTGCGCGAGCGCGTCGGCGAGCGGCCCGTCCGGGGTGCCGTCCGCCAGGATCGGCAGCAGCGAGGCGAACGGGGCCACCGCCCCCTGGACGTTGGCCATCACCGTCGCGAGGGCCAGCAGGCCGAGCAGCGACACGAGCGTCCCCGCAGCGAGGGTCGCCGGCCGCCGGCCCGGCCGCAGGTACCGCCGGTACAGCACCACGCCGAGCCCGGCGAGGGCGGCCAGCAGCAGCGCGGCGATCGCGCCCTTCACCACGTGGTACCGCAACCAGAAGTCGACGACGCGGGTCAGGTCCGGCGGCAGGTCCCGGTCGCCGGAGCGCCAGTAGTCGAGGAACGCGCCGCGCAGCGACGAGGAGAGGCGGCCCTGGTCGGCGAGGCCGCCGCCGCCCGAACCGGCCGCGGCCAGCGGGCCCGGGGCGAGAACGAAGGCGGCGCCGAGCGCCAGGACGAGCCCGGTCAGGGTACGGCCGGGACGGCGCGAGAGGAGTGCGTGCATGACTGCGAGCCTCGTCCACAGCACCCGCGCGGGCCAGGGCGCTGGAGGGAGTCTTCGGGGTAACGCTGGCGATACCCTCGGGCCGGCCGGGATCAGCGGGCGGTGGCATCGAGGTGACGAGCGTCGTGAGGCCCCTCGCCCGGCCTCAGACCGGGTCGGGGTACGGGATCATCCGCCGCAGCTCGCGGTCGAGCAGGGCCAGCTCGCCGGCGAGCTGCGCCCCGGCGGCGGCCGGGTACGTGTACGAGAACACGTGGATGCGGCACTGCCCCGCCAGCTCCTGCCCGATCTGCCAGTACCGGATGCGCAGGTCCTCACCGTCCTCGACGGCGGAGACCTCGTACACGTCGAACTCGCAGCCGGTGGGCAGGGTGCCGCCGTCGATCTGGCGCTCGCCCGGCTTGCGCGGCTGGCGCAGCGCCGGCGGCCCGGTGGCGGCGGACGTGTCGAAGGTGAGCACGCTCAGGCGCAGGGTGCCCTCGCCGTCGGGGTCGTAGAAGCAGCCGCCGGACTGCGGGTCCTGCTCGACCTCCCACGTCTCGGGCAGCCAGAAGCGGGCGATCCCGCCGAGGTACACAACCTCGCGCAGGCCGTCGCGCTCCCCCGGCGCGATGGGCGCGGCCCGGGTGGCGTACTGGCCGCCGTCGGGGTTCCAGAACGCGAAGCGGGCCTGCGGCGCCACCTCCAGGTCGCCCTCGTCGATCCCGGCCGCGAGCAGGTCCGGCCGGCGCATCGTCGGCAGCGTCACCTCGTCCACCCCGGCCAGGACGTCCCCGACGGTGCGGTCGAGGTGCGCGCGCAGCGCCTCGACCGGCTGCCGGCCCAGGCCGTGCACGTGGATGTCGTGGTCGACGGCGAAGGTGCGGACGCGGTAGACGACCGGCCCGTCGTCGGGCACGAAGAACTGCACCGTGTCGAAGGTGGCGTCGCTCGGCAGCTCGACATCGCGCACGTATGAGCCGCGAACCGTCAGGCGCGCGATGAGCAGAACCGGCACCACGTGATCGTATCCGGGGGCCTACGAGCGGCGGGCCAGGCCCTTGCGTGCGCGGTAGGCGGCCGCGTTGGTGCGGTTGCCGCAGCCGCCCTCGCAGAAGCGGCGGGAGCGGTTCTTGGACAGGTCGACGAGGACGTCCTCGCAGTCGCCGGCCGCGCAGGTGCGCAGCCGGTCCAGCGACTTGGTCCGGATCACGTCCAGCATCGCCATGGCGAACTCGACGGCGATGCGCACGTCGAGGTCGGCCTCGGGCGGGGTGGCGTGCAGGTGGTAGTCCCAGTCGTCGTGCTTGACCAGCTGGGGCAGGGCCCGCGCCTCGCGCAGCATCCCGTTGGCCAGCTCCACCGCCTCGTCCTCGGTGGCGGCCCAGAAGCGGCGCAGCCGCGGGCGCAGGGCGCGGATCGCCGCCAGCTCGGCGTCGTCGCCGGCCATCTTGCCGGTCCACCTCCACTGGGACAGGAACGCCTGCAGGGCCCCGACGTCGGGCAGCAGCTCCACCGACGCGCCGGTGTTGACCAGGGCCGCGGCCACGCCCAGGGCCTCCTCGGTGTCATGAGCAAAAATCACCTTGACTCCTTATGCGGCCCGAGGCTAGCGTCCTGCATCATGAGCATAACGCGTTTTGGTGCTGACGGTCGCCGGGGATTGGCCGGGATCGGGCTGGCGCTGCTGTCGGCCGCCACGTTCGGGACCGCCGGGCCGTTCGCGGGCTCCCTCATGGCCACCGGGTGGACGCCGGGGGCCGTGGTGACGCTGCGCATCGGCATCGCCGCGCTCGTGCTCACCGTGCCGGCCGTGCTCGCGCTGCGCCGGGCGCCCGGCGCGCTGCGCAGGTGCCTGCCGCAGATCCTCGCGTTCGGGCTCGTCGCCGTGGCGGGCGCCCAGCTGACGTTCTTCAACGCCGTCAAGCGCCTCGACGTCGGGGTGGCGCTGCTGCTGGAGTACGGCGGCATCCTCCTCGTCGTCGTGTGGGCCTGGCTGCGCCACGCCCAGCGGCCCCGGCGGCTCACCGTCGTCGGCGGGCTGGCGGCGCTGGGCGGGCTGGTCCTGGTCCTCGATCCCGGCAGCCGCCTCGACACCGTCGGCGTGCTGTGGGCCGCCCTGGCCGCGGTGTCGCTCGCGGTGTACTTCGTGATGGCCTCCCGCGGCGACGGCGCCCTCCCGCCGATCGTGATGGCCTGGTCGGGCATGGCGGTCGGGGCCGTCACGCTGGGCGTCTTCGCGGCCGCGGGCCTGCTGCCGTTCCGCACCAGCGGCGCGGACGTGACCCTGCTCGATCACCGGATGAGCTGGCTGGTGCCGGTCGCGGGGCTGTCCCTGATCGCCGGCGCCGCCGCCTACGCCGTCGGCATCGTCGCGTCCCGCCGCCTCGGGGCCAAGGTCGCCTCCTTCGCCGGCCTCACCGAGGTGCTCTTCGCCGTCCTCTTCGCCTGGCTGCTGCTCGGCCAGGCCCCCGGCGCGTGGCAGCTGGCCGGCGGCGTGGTCGTCATCGCCGGCATCGCCCTGGTCAAGGCCGACGAGCGCGAGCCCGGACCGCAGGCGCCGGACCCGATCACGGCAGAGGCGGGCGGGCCCGAGGGGCCGGGAACGCCGGACCCGCTGCCGGAGCCGGTCACGGCAGAGGCGGGCGAGCGCGAGCGCGAGCCCGGGCCGCAGGCGCCGGACCCGCTGCCGGTGCCGGTCACGGCAGAGGCGAGGTAGCCGCCGAACCCGCTCGCGAGGCGGGAAATGGCCCGCAATAACGCTTTTCGCGGAACCGTCGGACTGTTCACAAGCCCTGGGCCGCCGGGCGCGGCGTTCGTATCGTACTGCGGTGCGCAAGACGGTGGCCCTGGCCGCGGCGGGCAGCCTGGCCGCCGCGACCGCGCTGTGGGCCGATGGGCTGCCCACCGCCCCGCCCGGGCTGGCCGCCGCGGGTCGCCTGGCCGCGCTGTGGTCGACCGACCTGCTGCTGCTGCAGGTGCTGCTCATGGCCCGCATCCCGTGGGTCGAGCGGGCCTTCGGGCAGGACACCCTGGCCCGCTGGCACCGCTGGACCGGGGCGGCGTCGTTCGTGCTGCTGCTCGCGCACGTCGGGCTGGCGCTGCTCGCCTCGGCGCGGCGGGCCGGCACCGACGTGGCGCACCAGATGGTGACGCTGCTCGTGCAGTACCGCGGGATGGTCATGGCGACCCTGGGACTGTGCGCGCTGGTGCTGGTGGTGCTCACGTCCCTGCGGTTCGTGCGCCGCCGGCTGCGCTACGAGGCGTGGCATCTGCTGCACCTGTACGCGTACGCCGGCATCGCCCTCGCCGTGCCGCACGAGCTGTGGCTGGGCAGCGACTTCACCGGCGCGCTCGACAGGGCGTTCTGGTGGACGATGTACGGCGCCGCCACCGTCGCCACCGTGCTGTTCCGCGTCGGCATGCCGGTCTGGCGCACCCTGCGCCACCGGCTCACCGTCGATCGGGTCGTCGCCGAGGCCCCCGGCCTGGTCTCGGTGTACCTGCGCGGCCGCCGCCTGGACCGCCTCCCGGCCCGCGCCGGGCAGTTCTTCGTCTGGCGCTTCCTGGACGGCCGGGGCGCCCTGCACGGCAAGCCGTTCTCGCTGTCCGGCCCGCCCCGCGGCGACCAGCTGCGGATCACGGTGAAGACCGTCGGCGAGGGCACCGCCCGGGTCGCCACCCTGCGCCCCGGCACCCGGGTGCTCATCGAGGGCCCGTACGGCCGGATGACCGCCGACACCTACACGGGCGGCCCGGTGACGATGTTCGGCTGCGGCGTCGGCGTCACCCCGCTGCTGGCCCTGCTGTGGGACCTGCCCTACGGCCACGGCCGGGCCACCCTGGTGTACCGCACCCGCCACGCCGACGAGGTCGCCTTCCTGCCGGAGCTGGAGTGGCTGTCCCGCGAGCGCGGCGTGCGCCTGGTCCCGCTGGTCGGCCCGCGCGCCTCGGCCGGCTCCTGGCTCCCGGTCGGCTACGCCGACTACGACGACACGGAGGCCCTGCGCTCCCTGGCCCCGGACCTGTCCGACCACGACGTCTACGTCTGCGGCCCGGACCCGTGGACCGACGCCGTCCTGCGCGCCGCCCGCCGCCTGGGCGTCCCCGCACCACGCCTGCACCGCGAGCGCTTCGCCTGGTAGCCAGGCGCGCTCCGGTGATGTCGTCATGGCGCCGCCGCATCGAGCCTTGTCAAGATCGAGGCGGACTCCCGAGCGGTGCGGTCATTGACCATCCCGGATCGGTGATCCCTCCGCGAACGGACACACAGCCGGCCCGCGCGTCGGTACGCTTCGGTCATGGGCAATGCGCGGGGGCGCCGGTGAGCGCTCCGGTCGCGGCGAAGCATGCCTGCCTGGCGTGCGACGGGGAGCCGTGATGAGGACCGGCGCCGCGGCCGGCCACGCCGGCTATTTCCACGAGGCCGTCCGGTACGACTCCGACGAGCACCTGCTCGCGGTCGTGGTGCCGTTCCTGCTCGGCGGGGCCGAGGCCGGCGAGCCCACCCTGGTCGCCTTCGGCGAGCGCAACGCCTCCCTGGTCCGCGCCGAACTGCCGGCCGGCGTCCCGGTCACGTTCCTCACCGGCGGCGAGGTCTACGCCCGCCCGGCCGGCGCGATCCGCTCCTACCGCAGCCTGCTGGCCGAGCACGTCGCCGCGGGCGCCCGGCAGATCCGCATCGTCGGCGAGCTGGCGCCCGACACGTTCGGCCCTACGTGGGACTGGTGGGCGCGGTACGAGTCGGCGATCAACCACGCGTACGACGAGTTCCCGCTGTGGAGCATGTGCGCGTACGACGAGCGGGTCACCCCGGCCGCGGTGCTCGACGACGTGGACCGGACCCACCCGCGCACCGCCCGGCCGGGCGACCGGCACGAGCCGAACGCGGGCTACCGCCACCCCGGGGATTTCCTGCTCGCCAGCCGCCCGGCCCCGGCCGACCCGATCCAGCTGGCCCGGCCGACCGCCGACCTGCTCGGCCCGTCCCCGGCGCAGGCCCGCAACGCGATCCGCGCCGCGGGCGAGGACCACCTGCCGCCCCGCGAGCTGGACGACCTCGTCCTGGCGGTCAGCGAGATCGTCACCAACGCCCACCTGTACGGCCGGGAGCCGATCCACGTGCGGGTGTGGACGGGCGCGGGCCGCATGGTGGTCACCGTCGCCGACCGCGGCCCCGGCCCGAAGGACGCCTTCGCCGGCCTGCTCCCGGCGGCCAGCGACGGCTCCGCCGGCCTGGGCCTGTGGATCGCCCACCAGGTGTGCAGCCACGTGAGCCTGCACCGCGAGCCCGACGGCTTCACCGCCCGCCTGACGGTCGGCCCCCTCTGACCGGACCCGCTCGGGCAGGGCGGTGCGCGCGCGCTGCCGCGGGGCGCTCAGGCGGCCCGGGTGGCGCCGGCCAGGGTGCGGCGGCGCAGGTCGGGCAGGTCGGCGCCGAGGTCGTGCAGGACCTTGGCGGCCAGGCCCTCGCCCTCGCGCAGCAGCCCCAGCAGGATGTGCTCGGTGCCGATGGAGCCGTGGTGCAGCGCCACGGCCTCGCGCACGGACAGCCCGAGGACCTTCTTCGCGCGCCGGCTGAACGGCACGCCGTGGCCCACCGGCGAGGCGCGGCGACGCAGCCAGCCGCGGCGGGTCGCGGGGCGGCCCGGCTCGTCCAGGGCGCCCTTGCCGAAGGCCTGCTCGACCTGGGCGCGCACGGCGTCCAGGTCGATGCCGATGGCGCGCAGGGCCTCGGCGTCGCGGCCGCCCAGCGGCTCGTCGTCGACCAGTTCGCGGATGCGCGAGCGCACGGCGCCGGCCCGCACCCCCGCGGCGCGCAGCACGGTGCCGGCGGGGCCCGCGTCGTCGGCGAGCAGGGCCAGGAGCAGGTGCTCCGTGCCGATGCACGGATGGGCCATCGCCACCGCCTCGTCCTGGGCGCGGGTGACGACGGATCGGGCCTGGTGGGTGAAGCGCTCGAACATCAGGGCTCCTTCGCGTGCTTCTGGTGGACGGCCTGGCGGGTCACGCCGAGCGCCTCGGCGATCTCCTGCCAGGACCAGCCCAGCCGCCGGGCGTTGCGCACCTGCACCGCCTCGAGCCGGTCGGCCAGCCGGCGCAGGGCCAGAACGGCCCGCAGGCCGGTCCCGGGATCCGCGTCTCCCACACCTGTCAACCTAGCTTGACACGCCTTCCTGCGTCAACCTGTCTTGACGCCCGCGGTCAGCCGGCGACCTGTTCGCGCTGCTGCCGCAGTCCCGACCCCACGTCGACCAGCGCCGCGACGAGGGCGACCAGGACGAACCCGATCGTCACGAAGAGCGACGCGCGAAACGCCTCTTCCCAGTCCCCGCCGCTGCCGGCCAGGCGGTTGAAGAAGACCGATCCGACGGCGGCGATCCCGATCGCCGTGCCGATGCGCTGGGCGGTCTGCAGCACCGCGCCCGCGCTGCCGGCCCGGCGCACCGGCACCTCGGCCAGGGTGAGCGTCTGGTTCGGGCTGATCACCAGGCCGCTGCCGATCCCGGCGACGAGCAGGGGCAGCGCGGCGGCGAGGCCCGCCCCGCGCCCGGGCTCCAGCCGCAGCGCGACCAGCGTCGCCGCCAGGCCCACGGCGACGAGCACCAGGCCGATGGCGACGAGCGGGCGGCCGGAGCGCACGACCGTGCGCCCGCCCAGCGCCGAGGCGGCCGCCGAGCCCAGCGCGAACGGGGTGATGGCGAGGCCCGCCTGCAGCGCCGAGTACCGCAGGCCGCTCTGCAGCAGCAGCGTGTACGTGAAGAAGATCGAGGGGAAGCCGCCGAAGAAGCACAGGCCGACGAGCGTGCCGAGGCCGTACGAGCGGACCTTGAACAGGGACAGGTCGACGAGCGAGGTGCCGTGCCGGGCGAAGCGCCACTCCCAGGCCACGAACCCGGCCAGCACGGCGACCGCGGCCACGGCCAGCAGCCACTTGCCCGGCCCCGGCCACTGCCGCTCCTGCACCAGCGGCAGGAGCAGCAGCAGGACGCCCGCGCCGAGCAGCGCCACGCCGACCGGGTCGAGGCTCTCCCGCTCCCGGCGCTCCTCGGGCGGCCCCGGCAGCCAGCGCGCGGCGAGGGCGATCGCGACCGCCCCGATCGGCAGGTTGATGTAGAAGATCCAGCGCCAGCCCTGCGCGGCGCCGAAGGCCTGGATGAGCAGCCCGCCGAGCAGCGGCCCGACCGCCGTCGACACCCCGATGGTCGCCCCGAGCAGCCCGAACGGCCGCCCGCGGTCGGGCGGCGCGAACAGCTGCTGGATCAGCCCGGAGACCTGCGGGTTCACCACCCCGGCGGCGGCGCCCTGCACGAGCCGGGCCGTGACCAGCCACAGCGGCCCGGTGGCCACCCCCGCCGCCGCGCTGGCCAGCGTGAACAGCGCGAGCCCGGCGATGAACGCGTTGCGGCGCCCGCGGGCGTCGCCGAACCGGCCGGCCGGCACGAGCAGCAGCCCGAACGTCAGCGCGTAGCCGGACAGCACCCACTGCAGCTCGCCCGAGCCGAGGTGCAGTTCGGCGCGGATGGAGGGCAGGGCCACATTGACGATGCTGACGTCGAGCAGGGTCATGAACCCCGCGACCAGCGCCACGCTCATCGCGCGCCATCGGTTCACCAGCACCGCAGTTCCCGCCCCCCGCTCCCGGCAAACGTCATCTACGCTCAACCACCGTGAAATACTGGGAGACCCGCGGCCCGGACGACGTCGCCGAGTGGCTGGAGCAGGTCACGAGCCTGCCGTGGGCCGAGCCGTTCCCGGTCACGCTGTGCGGGGAGCGCTTCGGCTGGCGCACCGGCAACCCCGCCGCGCGCACGGTGAGCGCCGACCGGCCCCACCTGCCGTACGCCTGGCAGGACGTCGCCGGCGACAACGAGGACGGCGCCGTCGCCAACCTGCGAATCCGCCTCGACCAGTGGTTCGGCACCGAGGACGAGCCCCACGTCGAGGAGTCCCCCGCCTGGCTGCGCTACGACCTCATGCGCCGCGTCACGGGCCAGCTCACCGCCCTATACGGCCCGCCGGACGACGCCCGGGACTCGCGGCCGCACGGCGAGAGCCGGTACTGGTACCGCGACGGCCACTTCCTCGTCGTGCACGCCGGCCCGTCCACGGTCATGCTCCAGTGCGGCCGCCGCCGCGGCGACGCGGTCATGCGGTGGCCCGACCCGCAGCCGGCCCCGGCGTCGTGGGACGACCTCGCCGGCCGAATCGCCCGCGCGCTGCCCCGCCTGGGTCCGAGGGTGATGCTGCAGCTCACCGACCTCGACGACAACGCCAGGGGCGCCTACTACCAGTGGTGGGACGGCGGGCGTCAGCAGATGACGGAGTCGTACGGCGGCGGCGCCTCGCTCGGCATCTGGATGTACGACAAGGAAGACGAGACGGCGAAGACGGAGGCCGTCACGGCGGGCCTGCGGGCGCTCGCGGAGGCCGGCACCGCGGGACCGCACCGGCTCGTCCACCGGGCCCATGACGAGTCCTACCCGGGCATCATGGTGCGGTTCGACGCCCTGGGCCTGCCGTGGCGCACCGCCCCGGAGTCGCTGTGGCGCACCAAGGACTCGGGCGAGCCGCTGCCCTGGAAGGCCGCCGAGCCCGGCGACAGCAGTAGCTACGACGCCCTCTTCGACCAGCCGCGCTTCGACGTCGAGCCGGTGGCCCTGGGCCGGTGGGACGCGGTGTGGGATGGCACCGGGTGGGGCCGGGGCCGCCCCGGCCTCAAGGAGGACGGCCCGCTGCAGGTACTCGCCCGCGTCGACCGCCTCACCGCCGAGCGCATCGCCCTGTCCCTGACCGGCGTCGCGCTGCCGGCCTGATCGACGCATGGACATCCTCGTGATAGGCGGCACCGGCAACCTGGGCCGGGAACTGGTGCGCCAGGCCCGGGCGGCCGGCCACCGGGTCGCCGCGACCTACCACCGCCACCCGGTCGCCGCCGACGGCGTGACCTGGCACCCGCTCGACCTGCGCGACCGGCGCGCGGTGGCCGCGCTGACCGCCGGGGTCGTCATCAACGCGGCGTACCAGAAGTCCGACTGGGCCACCACGGCCGACGGCGCCCTGCACGTCGCGGCCGCGGCCGCCGCCACCGGCGCCCGCCTGGTCCACGTGTCCTCGGACGCGGTCTTCTCCGGCGCCGCGCCGTCCTACCCGGAGACGAGCGCCCCGGACCCGATCACGCCCTACGGCGCCGCCAAGGCCGCCGCCGAGACGGCCGTGCGCGGCCTGACCCCGTCCGCCGTCATCGCCCGCACGTCCCTCATCGTCGGCGACGGCGACTCCGTCCACGAGACCCGCGTCCACGCCCTGGCCACCGGCGCTTCGGGCGGCGCGCTGTTCACCGACGACGTGCGCTGCCCGGTCCACGTCGCCGACCTGGCCGCCGCCCTGCTGGAGCTGGCCGCGTCCCCGCACGCCGGGGTCCACCACGTCGCCGGCCCCGACGCGGTGAGCCGCCACGAGCTGGGCACCCTGATCGCCCGCCGCGACGGCCTCGACCCGGCCCGCCTGCCCGCCGCCCTGCGCGCCGAGTCGGCGGACCCCGGCCCGCTGGACGTCCGCCTGGACTGCACCGTCACCCGGTCCCGCCTGCGCACCCGCCTGCGAGGCGCCCGCGAGTTCCTGCGGTAGTCACGGTTCCGGCCGCCGGGGCACGCCTGTGGCACCCTGTTCAGGTGCAGACCACCCCGGCGGCCGGCGTGATCGACCTCGACGTGCCGGACACACCGCGCGCCCGGCGCCGCCGGGCCGACCGGCGGCCGACGCTCGCCGCCTCGCTCCTCGTGGCGGCCGCGCTCCTACCGGCCGGCGACGCCCGCCCGGCCGCCCCGGCCGCCGCGGTGATCAGCGTGCGGGCCGAGCACGCCAGGAGCGTGCGCCTCGACGGCGACGTCGTCTACCTGCTGACCGACGCGTCGGCCGAGTCGTACCGGCTCTCCGACGGCGCCCGGCGGTGGAGCGTCTCCGTCTCCGACCAGGCGCTGCTCGTGCACGCCGACGCCGAGCGGGTGGTGCTGGCCGGCAGCGCGTCGCTCGTCGGGCTCGACGGCGCCACCGGGGCCGAGGTCTGGCGCCGCAACGGCTACGCGTTCGTGCCGGACGGCGACGCCGCGGCGTCCGGGGTCGCGCTCGCCTGGGCGCCGACGACGCAGATGCGGCTGGCCGGGATCGACATCCGCACCGGGGACGTGCGCTGGACGCTCCCCGCACCCGACGGCGGGCCGCGCGTCGTGCTCGCCGCCGGCGGCGAGGTGCAGATCGCGGACGTCGAGCAGGACGGCACGCTGCGGCTGCGCGCGGCAGGATCGGCCGCGCCGGTGTACACCGTCCGGCTGGACCTGCCCGGATCGGTCAACCGCCTGGACGTCGCCGGCGGCCGGGTGCTCACCGCCGTGTACAGCCACGGCGCGATGCGCGGCTTCACCGTGTTCGACCTGGCCACCGGCCGGCCGTTGTGGCGACCCCCGGACGGACCCGACGGCGGGATGTGGTGGTGCGGGCGGACGCTGTGCTCAATGACCGGGCTCAGCACCTCCGGGCTGGACCCCGACACCGGCCGCGAGCGGTGGCGCCTCTACGGCTGGTCACTGCTCACCCCGCTGGACGACCGGCACCTGCTGGCCACCCGCAACAGCGCCGACCCGGACCGGGGCGGGCTCGTCCTGGACACCGGGACCGGCCGGGTGCTGCAGACCATCGAGGGCTGGGACGTGGTCGGCACCGTGGCGTGGCCCGGCGTGCTGGTGGCCCGTCGCGACGCGACGAGCGGGGGCGGGGCGCTGGTGGCCCGGCTCGACGCCGCCACCGGCGCCGCCACCCCGCTCGGCCACGCGTCGCAGTGGACGGCCTCGGCCCGCTGCGTCGCCTCCGCGCGGTACCTGGCCTGCCTGCACGACCGGCTCTCCGTCTGGCGGCTCCCCCGGGGTATCAGGCCCTAGGCTCGGCGCTCCTGCAGGCGGTGCTGCTCCCGCCGTACCTCCGCGAAGGACTCCCGCTCGTGCACCAGCCACTCCGGCGGGTCGGCGGCCAGGGCGGCGATCTGCTCGGTGGTCAGCGCCTCCGTCACCCCGCCGCGGGCCAGCCCACTGTTGGACACCCGCAGCCGGGCGGCGACCACGTTGCGCGGGTGCGGCCCGTCCCGGCGCAGCTCCACCAGCCACTGGGGCGGGTTGCGCTGCAGCTCGTCGAGCTCGTCGCGCGACACCAGGCGGTCCTGGAACTCCCGCGGCGTCGCCGGCAGGTACACGTCGAGCTTCTGCGCGGCCGTTGCGGGCTTCATCACCTGGGGCTTTTTCGCCTTACTCACCGCCACAGCCTAGCCTTGGTGCCGTGACAGGCAGCGAGCAGGCGTTCCGGCTGGCGGTTGTGCCCGGCGTCGTCATCGACAAGTGGGCGCGCGCGTGGGCGCAGCGGCGGCCGCACAGTGCCCTTGAGCTGGTGCCGGCCGAGGCCGCCGAGGCGCCGGGGCTCATGCCCGAGCGGGCCGACGCCGGGCTGGTGCGCCTGCCCGTGGACCGGGACGTGCTGCACGCGATCCCGTTGTACACCGAGCAGACGGTCGTCATCGTCCCCCGCGACCACGTGCTGAACGCGGCCGACGAGCTGACCCTGGCCGAGATCGCGGAGATCGGCGACCCGCTGCTGCTCCCCCGCGACGACGTCATCCCGTGGGAGAGGCCGCCGGACACGCCGGTCGAACGGCCGGAGACGACGGCGGCCGCGGTGGAGTGGGCGGCGGCCGGCGTCGGGCTTCTCGTGGCGCCGCAGTCCCTGGCCCGGCTGTATCACCGCAAGGACCTGAAGTACCGCCCGGTCATCGACGCCCCGTCCTCCTCGGTCGCCCTGGCCTGGCCCCGCGACGCCCACACCGACCTGGTCGAGGAGATGATCGGCATCGTGCGCGGGCGCACGGTCAACAGCACCCGCGGCCGGCAGGGCCGCTGAACCGCGCCCTCATCTATCGGGGCGAGCGCCGGTCCCGGCCGGGGTCCGAGCGCCAATATCGCTCCCGGGTGGTGTGGGCCGGGCGGGCACCGGGATCGAGGATGGGGCCTGATGTTTGCCCTTGCTTCCGTGGACGCCGCGGTGGGCGTGGCGGCGGGACTGCTGGTGGCGGCGGTCGTCGTGGCCGCCGTCGCGTTCTACCTCGTCCGCGTCGTCGTCGTGCCGCTGCGCAAGACGGCGCTCATCGCCGACCAGCTCGCCGGTGGGCGGCTCGACCCGCGGCTGGTGCACACCGGCCTCGGCGAGATCAGCCGGCTGGGCCGGTCGGTCAACATCCTCGGCTCGTCGGTCGGGCGCGGGCTCGGCGGGCTGGCGCAGCTCGTCGAGGCCCAGACGGCGATGCGGCGGGTGGCCATGCTGGTCGCCCGCGGCGTGGGGCCGAGCGAGGTGTTCGACGCGGTGACCGGCGAGCTGGGGCGGCTGATCGGGGCCGACGGGGCCAACATCGTGCGCTTCGACGGGGACGAGTCCGGGGTGATCGTGGCCCTGTGGGGCTGGCCGGGGTCGCTGCTGCCGGTGGGGACGCGAATCTCGCTGCGGGGCACGAGCGTGTCGGCGGCGGTCCTGCGGACCGGCCGGGCGGCGCGCATGGACAGCTACGAGGACACGAACGGGCCGCTGGCCACGTTCCTGCGCGAGCAGGGCATCCGCTCGGCGGTCGGGGCGCCGATCTACGTCGAGGGCCGGCTGTGGGGCGCGGCCACGGCCTCGATGTTGCGCAACGAGCCGCTGCCGAGCGACGCCGAGGCGCGGCTGGCCGACTGCACCGACCTGGTCGCCACGGCGATCGCCAACGCGGAGGCCCGCAGCGAGCTGATCGACTCGAGGGCCCGGCTGGTCCTGGCCACCGACCAGACCCGGCGCCGGATCGAGCGCGACCTGCACGACGGCGTGCAGCAGCGGCTGCTGTGGCTCGGGCTGGAGCTGCGCGCGGCCCAGGAGGCGGTGCCGGACACGCTGACCGAGGCGCACACGCGGCTGTCGTCGGTGGTGGACGGCCTGACCGCGGGCATCGACGAGCTGCGCGAGATCAGCCGGGGCATCCACCCGACGATCCTCACCGACCGGGGGCTGGCCGCGGCGGTGAAGGCCCTCGCCCGGCGCTCCAGGGTGGCGGTGGAGGTGGACGTACGGCTGCGGGAGCGCCCGCCGGAGCCGGTGGAGGCCGCCGCGTACTACGTGATCGCCGAATCCCTCGCCAACGCGGCCAAGCACGCCGAGGCGTCGCTGGTGCGGGTCGCGGTGACGGCGAACGACGAGCGGCTGCACGTGACCCTGAGCGACGACGGGGTGGGCGGCGCGGACCCGGCCCGCGGCACGGGCCTGCTCGGCATCCGGGACCGGGTCCACGCCCTGGGCGGCACGATGCACCTGGACAGCCCGCCGGGCGAGGGCACGACCCTGGACGTCGCGCTGCCCCTGCCGTAGCGCGGTGCTCAGGCCGCTGGCTGCGCGGCCACGACTCGCTGCGCGGCCACGACTCGCTGCGTGGCCACGACTCGCCGCGCGGCCACGACGAGGAAGTTCGGCAGATGGACGTAGGCGTCGATGCCGTCGGGGCCGTCGGCGGCGGCCTCGGGGTCGAGTCCGGGCTCGGCGACCTCGGTCACGTGGCAGCCGAGGCCGATGAGCCGGTTCAGGTAGGCCGAGAGGGTGCGGTGGAAGTCGACGCCGCTGGGCCCGGGAATCTCGTACTCGGCGAGGTAACGATGGGTGCGGTACGCACCGTGCTCGCGCCACGACGACCACAGCTGCTCGAAGCACGGGTGGTTGACGGTGAACACGAACAGCCCGCCGGGCGCGAGCGCCTCCACGCACGCCCGCATCGCGTTGCTCCAGTCCGGGATCGCGGGCAGGACCATGCTGGCGACCACGGCGTCGAACGGTCCGCCGAGGTCCGGCAGGGCACACAGGTCGGCCTGCACGTACCGGATGCCCTGCGGCGCCGCGGTTTCCCGCTCCACGGCGAAGTCGAACAGCGACCGGCCGGGCTCGACGCCGACGACCTGGGCGCCGCGCCCGGCCAGCATCCGGCTGAGGTACCCGTTGCCGCAGCCGGCGTCGAGCACCCGCCGCCCGGCCAGGTCGCCGAGCATGCGCAGCAGAACCGGGTTGATCAGGTGCCGCTTGGCGAAGTCGCCGTCGTGTGCCATCTGCTCCAAGATCGCGCGGGGCATCGCCCCCCAGCGTCGGATGGCCATGTCGTTGGTCCACTCGGTCACGGTGCGCCGCCTCCGTCTCATGTATGTCGATAGGTGGTTCCGCGCTCGTCGGCACGGGGCACACGGTTGCGCCGCGGGCTGGGACACTAACCGATATGGCGTGGCTGAGCGATGCTCCTGCGGACGACGTACCACGTGGGGCGCGGCGAACGGGGGCCGCGCTCGTCCTCGCCGGCCTGACCCTCGTCGCGGCCGTGGTGGCGGCGGTCGTCATCCTCACCGACCGGGACGAGGACGCGCCGGCCCCGCACCGAGGCGAACAGCAGGCCGCCTTTCGCTCCGCCGACGGCCGGACCGAGGCGGCCGTCTACTGGTTCACCCCGATCGGCCGGTTCGCGGCGGTCACCGAGGTGGTCCTGCTACCGGCCGACGGCACGGCCGATCGCGCCGGGGTGTCGTTCGGCTGCACCGAGGACGACGACGGGCTGACCATCGTCGCCGTCACCGTCCTGCCGGACAGCATCGTGACCCGCAACCACAACGGCGACGAACGAACCATCCATTTCGACCCGCGAACGCTGCAGCCCGAAGCCACACTGGGCTCCTGCTAGAGCGGGTCGAGACGTTGCATCCAGGCGGGCGGAGCGCTCCATCGGCCCGGGTCGCCGAGCGCAGACCAGAACGGCACACGGCGAGGCTGGCGGGCGGCCCAGTCCGGCAGGGTCAGGCCGAACTCGGTGTGGCACCAATCGGCCAGGTCGTTGCCGTAGCAGATCACGTCGGTCTGGTGGACCGAGAAGACCGGGTTGCCGTCGGCGGAGTCAAGCCCGGGGAGCGGGTCGATGACCAGCGCGCGGTGACCGAACATCGGGAAGAGCCGCGGCAGTTGCGCAGCCTTGTGCCGGACGAGCTGTTCGCGTTCGGCCACCGTCGCGGGCCGTGGGCCCCACTGGTCGTCGTCCCAGAACGAATACCGCGCGTCGACGACCAGTCCCTCGGTGACGTACTCGCGCCAGGTGTCCAGCAACGCCGCCGGGTCGGTGCGCCAGTTGCGCCAAGCGGACGGTCCGACCGGCAGGGCCAAGGTGAGCATGAGCCGCAGTTCCGTGGGCAGTGTGGTTCCGGCCGCGTCTTCGACGGCGGCCAGTTCCCGGTTGTTGAGGCCAGGGGCCAACTCGGTACCGATTCGGGACAGGGCGTCGCTGAGGAACTGCGTCCATTGAGCAGGACTGGGCATCCGACGCACGGTAGCGGACCGGCGCCGGGCCTGGACCGGGATATTGCGTCGGCAGTGGCTGCACCGGCTCGGCCGTCAGCCGGTACCCGCCCAGCCCGCCCTGCTCGGCGTGCACCGGGTAGCCCAGCTCCCGCAACCGGGTCGATGTCGCGCCGCACGGTCCGGCAGGACACCCCGAGCCGCTGCGCCAGCTCGCTGCCCGGCCACAGCCGAGGGGTCTGCAACAGCGACAGCAGGGACAGCAATCGGGCACGCGCGCCGGACACAGCTGCCATTGTGCCGCTCGACTAGGACCGGAATTGACCTATACGAGATTTACCGTGGGCTCAGGTCCGCACGAGGGAGATTCTCATGAGCAGCACCGCACCGGCCGGGTACACGACGGTCGCGCCGTGGATCGTCACGCCGGACACCGGGCAGTTGCTGGACTTCATCACCGCGGTGTTCGACGGGGTCGAACTGGGGCGGGTACGGCTGGAGGACGGGACGATCGGTCACGCCGAGATCCGCGTCGGCGACACCGTCCTGCTCGCCTTCGACCGGCTACCGGACTGGCCGGCCATGCCCTCGCTACTGCGGGTCTTCGTCACCGACGCCGACGCGACGATGAAGCGCGCCGTCACCGCCGGAGCCCGCGTGGTCACCGCACCGGCCACCCAAGCCTTCGGTCAGCGGGGCGGCCGGATACGTGACCCGTTCGGCAACATCTGGTGGATCAGCGCGGTGGTCGAGGACGTCGCACCCGAGGAAGGAATGCGGCGGCTCGCCGAACCGCCGTACGCCGAGGCGATGCGCGACGCCCAGGAGACCCTGGACCGGGAACTGAGCGGCCGCGCCGACAGCATCGTCAGCCGCCCGCTGATCGGCTGAGCCCGTACCTGTCCAAGACGCCGCATTACCCAGCTTCGGACGCGCACCCCTTCTCGGCTCGATGAGTGTGTCGTCGTCGCCGATGCGAGGGCAATGACGCGAGCCAACAACGGACCGATCACCAGTGCGCGACGCCGGGTCGGAATCACCAACCTGCAACCGCTTCGGCAGCGCCAGCCCCAGGTCAACCCGCGCATCCGCCCAGCTCAACATGGACGAAGCCGCGATCGAGCCGTGCAGGTTCATCGCTAGCCAGCCCGGCGAGCCTGCGGACTTGCCTCGCTGCCGTTGGTCACCACATACCGGCCCTGCCCCCAACTGGGTACGCCAACAACGCGGCGGCAGCCGCCCGAGCCGCTTTCTGGTTCGCCTCGAACTGCGGCGTGGCCGGCCTGGACCCGCTCGGCGACAACCGACGGCTCGGTCCGCAGTCCTGCGGGCTTGCTATCGTCCGCCGGTGGTGAAGCGATTCGGGGACCGCGCCACGTTCGCGGTCGAGGTCGGCCCGGCCGACGGGACCGGCCTGCGCACGGTCGACCTGTGGCTGGCCGGCAAGCGCCTGACCGTCGACGACAACGCCGCGTACGTGCCGTCGGTGCGGCATGCGATGCGCACGACCGCCGCCCGGGTCCGCCGCCGTGACCTCGCGCCGCGCCCGTTCCCGGACCGGTCCCCCGAGGAAACATTCGGTGTGCTGCTGGCGAACCAGACCGGGTTCCGCGAGCGATACTGGTTCCTGAACCTGACCGAGATCGTCGACAACACCACGCGGTACGCCTGGCTGGACGGTGACCGCCTCGTGGTCGTCTTCGCGTTCTGGCGCCCGACCCATCCGGAGCCGTCGGAGATCGATCTGCCGTTCGTGGCCAAGCTCGGCCCCGACGACCTCGCCGCAGCGCTGGAGGCCGCCGCCGACTACCTGAACGACGGGGACTGATCCGGGCCTTCGCGCGCTTGCGCTTGGCGCGCGGCCACGTGGTCCAGATCGCGCCGGGGCAGCCGATCCAACCCGCCAAGGTGCAGCTGAGGGGTGGGCGCTAAACCCCGACGTCGGCCTGGGCGCCGGCGTAGATGCGCACCGAACCGGGGACGCCGGCAACCGCCCGCGGGCCCGGATCCGCGGCGGGCCGCCGATCCGGGTCCGCGGGGCCGGTCACTCCTCCGGCAGGGCCGCGTCCGTCGTCGAGGCGTGGCGGGGAATCAGCAGGGCGAGCAGGGCGGCGGCCACGGCGGCGACGGCGCAGATGGCGAACAGGGTGCGGTAGCCGGACAGGGACGGCAGGGCGTGGCCGGCCAGGTTGATGGTCATGGCGGCCAGGATGGCGCCGCCGATCGCGCTGGCCAGGGAGCTGCCGACGCTGCGGAACAGCGCGTTGAGGCCGTTGGCCGCGGCCAGTTCCGAGCGCGGGGCGGCGTGGATGATGAGGCCCGGCATGGCGGCGTAGGCGATGCCCGTGCCGGCGCCGGAGATGGTGGCGCCGAGCACGACCTGCCAGAGGCTGTCGGTGAGCACGATTCGCGTGGCGAAGCCGGCGGCGATGATGAGCGAGCCGACGATGAGCGCGGTGCGCGGGCGCAGCCGGGCCGACAGCGGGGAGAGCAGGAGCATGGCGATGCCGCCGGGGAGCATGCACAGGCCGCCGGCGAGCACGGACTGGCCGAAGCCGTAGCCGGTGGCCTTCGGGGCCTGCACGTAGGAGGCCGTGCCGATGAGGGTGGCGAAGAGCGCGAAGCCGACGCACAGGGACGCGAGGTTGGTGATCAGCAGGGCGGGCCGGGCGGTGGTGCGCACGTCGACCAGCGGCGAGGCGATCCGCAGCTCGGCGAGGACGAAGACGACCAGCAGTACCGCTGCGGCAACCAGGAGGCCGATCGTGAGCGGATCGGTCCAGCCCCAGGAGTCGCCCTGGGCCAGGGGCAGCAGCAGGGCGAGCATGGCGGCGCCGAGCAGGGCGGTGCCGACGAGGTCCATGCGGCCCTTGGCGACCCGGGCGGGCTCGCGGACCAGCAGCACGATGCCGGGCATGGCGAGCACGCCGCCGGCGACGCAGACCCAGAACAGGACGTGGTAGTCGGCGTACTGGGCGATCAGGCCCGCGAGGGGCAGGCCGAGCGCGCCGCCGACGCCGAGCATGGCACTGATCAGGGCGATGCCGGCGGGCGCGTGCTCCTTGGGGAGGATGACGCCGATGAGGCTGATGCTCAGCGGTACCGCGGCGACCGCCAGGCCCACGACGGCCCGGCCGATGATCATGACCGTGAGGTTGGAGGCCAGCGCGCAGATCAGCGAGCCGGCGACCAGGGCGGCGAGGGTGACGAGCACCATGCGGCGGGTGCCGTAGAGGTCGCCCAGCCGGCCGAACGCGGGCACGGCGATCGCGCCGACGAGCAGGGTCGAGGTGAGCACCCAGGCGATCCCGTCGCCGCCGGCGTGCAGGTCGACGGCGATCTCGGACAGCACCGGCACGAGCAGGGACTGGGTCAGCGAGACCATGAGCGCCGCGGTGCCGATGACCAGCACGACGACGATCTGGCCCGTGGTCCAGGACTGCTTCTGCGGCGTCCGGGGCGGCGCCGTCGCGTCCAACCTCACGGTCATGATCAAGCTCCATCAACCTGGGGGAATGTGGCACAATCTGCCACGAGGCAGAGCCTGCCACGCTTAGATTGCCATTCGGTGTCCAGCGGGCCGGGTGAGATCGTGGTCACATACGGAGAGGGGTGGACCGATCGAGAGCCTGAGGGAGCGCAAGCGGGAGCGCAGCCGCGCCGCCACCGTCGAGGCGGCGTGGCGGCTGTTCATCGAGCGCGGCTACGACCAGGTGACCGTGCAGGACATCTGCGTCGCGGCCGACATCGCGCCGAGGACCTTCCACCGGTACTTCCCCAGCAAGGACGACGTCGTCGCCGAGCCGATGCGCCGGATGACCGCGCTGGCCCTCGAGGGGATCGCCGCCGCGCCGGACGGCACCCCCGACGCGGCCACCCTGCACCGGGCGCTGCTCGCCGTCGGCAGCTTCGTGGTCGAGCACCGCGAGCTGCTCACCGGCCTGCGCACGGTCGTCCTGCAGTCCAGCCACCTGCGGGCCAACCCGCCGAGCGTGCGCCCCGACCAGGAGGCCAGGCTGGTCACCCAACTGGCCGCGCGCGGCGACCGCGACCCGGCCGGCTGGCGGCTGCGACTGCTCGTCGCCTGCGCGGTGGCAGGCTTCCGGGTGTGGTACGAGGACTACCTCCACGAGGCCCCGCCCGACCCGCTCGCCCACCTCGACGCGGTCCTGCACACGGCGGTTGACCCACACACGGGGTGAGACGCCCAGGAGCCCACTACGACGTGGGCCGGGCGCTGACCTTCCGGTGGCGCCCCGCCTTGAGCGCGGCCCGCCGGAGCAGCACCCGATGACGGCGATCCGGTCCGTTACGCAACCGCCCCCGGTCCCCCGCCGCCCGACCAGCTCGACCAGTGCGCCACGTCGATGGCGAGCAGCGCGCCGCGCAGGGAGAACTGGGGGTAGCGGGCGGTGAGCAGCGCGACGGCCCGGCCGGCCTCGTCGCCGGCCGGGTCCAGCTCCCTCGCGGTACCGTCGGCCCTCGCCCACCACAGGGCCGACCAGTCCTCGTCGTAGTGGTCGACCAGCACCGCGGCCCTCGGGTTGGCCCGCAGGTTGCTCAGGCGGCGCAATTCGATGCTGCGCTTGGGTTTGGCGTCCACGCCGTGGTAAATGGTGTCGCCGTCCACGGCGAAGACGATCGGGACCACGTGCGGGACGCCGTCCGGGGTGGCCGTGGCCAGGCGGGCCACCCGGGACGCGGCGAAGCGGGCCTTCGCCGCCGCGGTCATGCCGATTCGCCGGCGAACACGGCGATGGCGTGCTCCCACGTGTCCAGGGCGCGCTCCACGGTGGAGCGCGGCCCCGACGGCAGCCAGTGGCTCGCGCGCTGGACGCCGGCGTCGTGGAGGCGTTGCAGTACCAGCGGATCCGCCGGCGCGGAGAGGACCTGCACCTCGATCGGGCGCTCGGCACGGGACCGCAGCTCGGTGATGCGGTCGAAGATGGCCTCGTCGTAGTTGGGGAACCAGGCGTCGCCGAAGGCCAGGACGCGGTCCAGGACGGTCGGGCCGGCGCCGCCGACCAGGATCGGCGGGTACGGGCGCTGGGCCGGCTTCGGGTATGACCAGATGCGGTCGAACGAGACGTGCTCGCCGTGGTACGTCGCCTCGTCGGAGGTCCAGATGGCCCGCATCGCCTCGATGCGCTCGCGCAGGATCGCCATGCGCCGGCGCGGGTCGGTGCCGTGGTTGCGCATCTCCTCGCGGTTCCAGCCGGCGCCCACGCCGAACTCGAAGCGGCCGCCCGAGAGGTGGTCCAGGGAGGCCACCTCCTTGGCGGTGATGATCGGGTCACGCTCGATGACGAGGCAGATGCCGCTGCCGATGCGCAGGCGGCTGGTGGCGCAGGCGGCGGCGGTCAGGGCGACGAACAGGTCGTACGTGTGCCAGTAGCGGCGCGGGAGCTCGGCCTGGCCGTCCTGGTACGGCGTGTCGCGGCTGGCCGGGATGTGCGTGTGCTCGGCGAAGAACAGGGCGGTCTGGCCGCGCTCCTCGACCAGGCGGGCCAGGGCGCCCGGGGACATGGCGTTGTCGGCGGGAAAGAAACCTACTCCGAAATCCATGCCGCCATGCCTACCCCAGCGGCGGCCGGAATAGCGGCCTGCTGCTCCCGCAGCCAGCTCGGCGTGGCCGGGTCGGCCCACGCGGACTCGTCCCGGCCGTGGCCGATGACGACCGCGCCGGCGGGCGGGGCGGCGGCGTGGGCGGCGACGGCGACGGCGACGGCGGATCATCGCCCTGGCGGCGGGACGGGCCGCGCTCGCCCCCACTACTCGTCGCCGGCCCGAGCGCGCACGCTGCGATCCGGTCCGGGTCGGGGCCCGGCGTCGGCCGGGCGTAGCGGTAGCCCTGGGCGATGTCGCAGCCCAGGGCTCCGCAGCGCGGCGGCGTGCGCGGCGCCCTCGGCGACGACGGTCATGCCGAGCCCGATGGCCTCGCGGACCAGGACGGCGTCGTCCTGGCCGGGGTGAACTCGGCCGGCGAGATCGGGCCGCGCGTCGCCGGTGAGGGCGTCGTGGTGCGCCTGGTGACCGATCCGGCCTTCGCCGCGTTCACCCGCGAGGTCCGCGAGGCCAACGCCGCCGAAGTACCACAACCCCCGCTCAGGCGACCACGGCCACCCCCGACTGAGACTCGCCGAACTCCCAGCCCGCCAGCAGCTTGCGCCGGCCGTCGAGGGCCGAGGTGCCGGTCGGCCACTCGTCCGCGCCCAGGTAGCGGGCGCCCGCGTCCCGCGACGAGAACGGCTCCAGGCAGTGCAGGCGCAGGTGGTCACGCAGCTGCGGCGGCTCGACCGCGGCCAGCGCCGCCTCCCGGCCCTCCTCGACCCGCCGCCGGCCTTCCGAGCCGAACGAGGCCAGCGCCGGCAGGCGGTGCGTGAACGTCGCCATGCGCATGGCATCGTGCAGGGTGCCGTCCGTGGCCAGGCGCAGCAGCGCCGAGATGCGATAGTTCAGCCGCTTCGCCGACTCGGCCGTCAGGTCGAGGCCGTGGCGGGCGAGCAGCACGCCCAGGTCGGCGCCGCGCACGAGCATGCCGGCATCGGCCGCCCGCACGTCGGCGAGGAACGCCGTCGGCAGCACGTCGTCGTCCCACTCGACCGCGAACAGCGAATTGGCCAGGTCGAACTCCCAGGCGAGGGCCTCATGGTCGTCGTCGAGGTAGCAGTCGTCGACGGCTGGTAACGCGACCGGGGCGGACGACCCGAGGGCGGCCGGGGTGAGCCAGGGGGCCGGGAGCAGGAACTCGTCAAGGGTGTCGCCGCCGTAGTAGGCGTCGTAGGAGCCGGCAGGGAAGTCGGACCGCCCGAGCAGGACGGCGAACGCAAACGTCAGGTCCACGCCACGCAGTCTGCACCAGGGGTACGACAAAATCGGCTCTGCGGGTCAGTCGGTGCTGCCCGCCCCGTCGCGTCCAGGATGGGGACACTGGATGCCGGGCGCTCTCAGGCGGTGGCGAGCAGGGCCACCACGGCCTCGGCGACGGAGCCGGCGGTGACGTCCGGGCGGGGGTCGGGCGTCGCGCCCGGCTGCGTGATCCACGCGGTGCGCAGGCCGGCGGCGGCGCCCCCGGCGATGTCGTGCGCCAGGCTGTCGCCGACCATCCACCCGCCGCCGTCCGCGCTCAGCCCGCAGCGCGCGGCGGCCAGCCGGAAGATGCGCGGGTCGGGCTTGCGCAGGTCGACGTCCTCGGAGATGCACCAGGCGTCGACGTGCCGGTCGAGGCCGGTGTTGCGGATCTTCCCGAGCTGGTTCCCGGTCGTACCGTTGGTCACGATCCCGACCCGCCAGCCCGCCGCCCGCAGCCCGGCCAGCGCGGCCAGGTCCTCGCCGCGGCACCGGACGAGCTCGGGCATCCGCCGCCGATACTGCCGCCACAGTTCCTCGCCGGACGCGTCCAGCCCGAACCGGTCGCGGACGAGGTCGAAGAACCCGCCGCGCGGCCCCTCGTGCCGCGCATCGGCGGCGACCAGCCACCCGGCGTCCACGCCGTGCTCCGCGGCGAACTCCGCCGCCCACGCACCGAACGCGAGGTCCCGCTGCACGAGCGTGTTGTCGAGGTCGAACAACGCGAGCGCCTGCATGGCCGCTATCGCCCCGGCTCGCGGTAGCCGCCCGGGACGCCCCTCGCCACGTGTCGCTGCCTGTTCACCGCACGAACCTTGACATCCTCTCCGTCCTCAAGGACGGAGATTCCCTCCACGCTGCGCGTGGAGCACGCGGCGTCCGGGTGGGTTTCCGCTTCGCCGCGCGGTGCCGGCACTCGTGCCGGTCTTACCTGCGCTCCACGGTCGTTTCCGTTGTCCGCCTGTCCGGCGGCCAACACGTTCAGCGCCGCATTCACGTCCCGGTCGTGGGCCGCCCCACAGAGGCAGTCCCACGCCCGGACGTTGAGTGCCATCTTCTCGTTGACCCGGCCACACACCGAACACCTGCGGGTAGACGGGAAGAACCGGTCCACCCGGGCGAACGTGCGCCCGTACCGGGCAGCCTTGTACTCCAGCATGGCCGTAAACGACGACCATCCCGCGTCGTACACCGATCTGGCCAGCCGGGTCCGGCCGAGTCCGGCGACGCACAGGTCCTCGACATACACCGCTTGGTTCTCGCGGATGATCGCCGTGGACAGCTTGTGCTGCCAGTCCCGCCGGGCATCGGCTACCCGGGCATGCGCCCGAGCAACCTTGACGACAGCCTTGCGGCGATTGGCCGAGCCGTTCTGCTTGCGCGAGAGGGCCTGCTGCAACCGCTTGAGCTTGCGGGCGGCGCGGCGCAGGAACTTCGGCGCGGTCACCTTCGTGCCGTCGGACATGACCGCGAAGTGGGTCAGGCCGAGGTCGATGCCGACCTCGGCTTCGACCGGCGTCAGCGTCTCGTCCCCGGCGGTCTGCACGACGAACGAGGCGAAGTACCGTCCGGCCGCGTCCTTGATGATCGACACGGATGTGGGGTCCGAGGGAAGCGGCCGGGACCAGCGCACCTCCACATCGCCGATCTTCGGCAGCCGCAGCCGGCCGTTGCCCAGCACCCTGAACCGGGAGTTCTTCGTAAACCGGATCGCCTGCCGGTTGTCCTTACGCGACCGGAACCGGGGCGGCGCAACCTTACGGCCCCGGCGTTTCCCGGCGACCGAGGCGAAGAAGTTGCGGTACGCGGTGTTCAGATCCACCAGAGCCTGCTGGAGCACCACCGCCGACACCTCACCCAGCCACGCCCGCTCCGGGGTGCCCTTGGCCAAGGTGACGACCCGCTTGGACAGGTCCCCGTCCGAGATGTACTGCCCGCCCGCCTCACGTGCCCGCAGGCGCAGGCGCAGCCCGTCGTTGAACACCACCCGAGCACACCCGAACGCCTTCCCCAGCTCGACCTGCTGGCCAGGCGTCGGATACACCCGGAACTGGTACCGCAGCTGCACAATCACCACTGTATATGGCTGAACTTCAGGACATGCACACCGGCAGACACCGTGTTTCCGCGATGCATGCCCATGTGGTGTTCGTGACAAAGGTTCCGGCACAACGTGTTTACCGACCGGCACCTGACCCGGACGGAACAGATCATGCGGGACATGTGCCGCGACTTCGAGGCCGACCTGGTCGAGTGCAACAGCGAGCACAACCACGTGCACCTGCTGGTCAACGTTCCACCCAAAGTGGCCGTGGCCCGGCTGGTCAACAGCCTCAACGGCGTCTCCTCCCGCCGCCTGCGGCAGGAGTTCCCCGAACTGGCACACCACCACTACCCAGCCAACAAACTCTGGCCAGGTTCGTACTTCGCAGACTCCGCCGGCGGCGCACCACTGAGCGTCGTGAAGCAGTACATCGAGCAGCAGAACCGTCCCGGTCAAGGCACTGCCCGGGCCTGCCGGCCCTCCCAGCACGGGCCTTCACCCCCGACCTGAAGGCCGGAGCACTGGCCCGCATTCCGGTAGCAAGGGGCAGGCGATGGGCTTACTGGTTGGCCGGCGCCACCAGGAGTGCGGGGCAAGCGCGAGCATGCCGGAGACGAGCGGGGCCCGCTACCCCGGTCGGGCACCTGGGCCGGTTCGGCGAGATCACCGGCTTCCTCCGCGCCCGCCTCACCGCTCGACCGGGCCGCCGGGGGAGGCGGAATTCCCGGGTTATCGGTGTACGGTGTGCCGGTGAACGAACGGATGCGCACCGCTACCCCCAAGCGCCCCAGCGGCGAGCCGCCCGCCCTCACCAAGGCCGACAAGCGCGCGCTGGCCAAGGCGGCCAAGGCCCGGGCGGTCCGCGCCGCCAAGATCCGGCAGGGCCTGACCATCGCCGGGTCGGCAGTGGCCGTCCTGGCGATCGTCGTCGCGCTGGCGCTGTGGGGACCGTTCGGCGACTCCGCCCCGTCGTCCAGCACCGCGAGCGCCGCCGCGGAGGCCACCACCGCCGCCGCCCCGACCACGGCCGCGTTCCCGCCCCTGCCGCCGGACGCCGACCCGGCGCTGTCCAAGAAGCCCGAGGTCAAGGCCGGCGGCGGCAGCGTCACCTCGCTCGTGGTGCACACCGAGGTCGAGGGCAAGGGCGAGGCCACCAAGGCGGGCCAGACCATCACCGTGAACTACGTCGGCGTCAACTACGCCGACGGCAAGCAGTTCGACGCCTCCTGGGACCACTCCCAGGCCTTCAGCTTCCAGCTCGGCGCCGGGCGCGTCATCAAGGGCTGGGACCAGGGCCTCGTCGGCGTCAAGGTGGGCAGCCGCGTCCAGCTCGACATCCCGGTCGCCCTGGCCTACGGCGACAACCCCCAGCCCGGCCAACCGCAGGGTTCGCTGCGCTTCGTCGTCGACGTTCTGGCCGCCAGCTAAGGTCTGTATCGAAGTCCGGTTGTAATGCCGGGCTTGGTCGACAGTTCGGGGTGTGCGTCTCGTCGTTCCGGCGTGGTCTCGGCCACTGGTGTGGTTGCGGGTCTCATCCGGGGTTGTCGAGGGCTTGTCCCGAAGGTTCGCCGAGCGCCCCGCCGCCGGCTGTGCTGGCTGGTGGTGGGCTGCGGCCGCCGCGACCGTCCACCAGTGTGGTGGGGGTCGGGGTGGTGGGTTCCGGTTGACTCGGACAGGGCTCCTTGCAGCCCCACGTTGATGGCCTCGACCCCGTACCGGTCGAGGGTCGCCCGCGCCGCATCCCAGTCGACCCGGGCGGTGCCGGGCTCGGCGGGGTCGGTGAGCACGGTGTGCGCGCCGACCAGCGCGGCGACGAGGTCGCGGTCCCCGGCCAGCCCACAGCCAGGGCAGTGGTGGCGGCGATCCGCCAAGCCCTTCGGGACCCGCTGGCCGCAAAGGCAGTGCTGGGTCCAGGCGGTGTGCCGGGTCCGGGTCCGCGGCCGGTGTGGGCGACGACCGCGGTCGTTTCGCGGCGCAACGCGGTCAGCAGCATGCCCGGGGTGAAGGCGTGGATACCGCGGCCCCACCGCCGGGCCCAGACACGGATATCGGCGTCCTCGACCACCAACCCAGCGCCGTGGACCGCGACCAGGGCCGCGGCGGTGATCCGGGCGCGGGTGTGCCCGGCCTTGGTGCGGGCAGCACCGTCGGCAACAACCCGCCCCCGTAGCCGCCGGTAGGTGCTCGACGCGATGTCATGCCGGTAGGCGCGGACCGGTATCCCGACGGTGTTGGCAACCCGTGGCCCGCCGGGCACGGTGACCTGCACCGGCGGGAGCCCGACCGCGCGGCGCCGGTCGGCGCGGCGCTGCTGACGTGGCGAGAGCCGGTACTGGCCGGGGTTCGCAGCACGGCGGGACCGGTCCAGGGCCCGGTTGCGGCGCCGCTGCCGCAACCGCTCCTCCACCAGAACAGCGTCGTGGTCGCCGGTGCGGGCGACACGGCTGGCCGCCAACCCGCCGTCCGGGCCGACCGGGACCGAGACCACGGTCAGGTTGGACACGTTGACGTCCACCCCGCCCCGCCGCTCCAGCAGGGCGGCAGCCTGACGCCGCTGCGTGACGGCGGGCGAGGTGTAGCCGGGGCCAAGGACCATCAGGTGCGCCTCATACCGCCACCCACCCGCCGCGCCCGGGTCACGGTGCCGGACCAGGTCAATCTTGTGCCATCCGTCAGGATAGGCGAGGTAGTGCTCCAGGACCGGCCGGCGGCCCGGGCCTTGCGGCAGCCGCACCGGTATGACCAGGTCACCGCCGCCGAGGCCGGTTAGGATCATCGCGAACGGGCCGTCGTGATCCCACCACGACCGCACCGACACCCCGCCGGCGGTGGCGGTCACGGCCGGCATCCGACGCGGCTGCCACAACCGGCCACCGCGCCCGAACGCGGCCCAATGCCCGGCCAGGCTCCCCACAAGCCGGAACGTCTCCCACTTCCGGGCACGAGTATGCGAACGAGCCCGACCCGGAATCACGGCAAACTCCCACCAGCCACCCGGCCGGGGCCGGCCATGCCGACGGCCGGTGACATCAGGAAACAGATGCCGCTCAGTGGCTTCCCACACCCCATCGGCCAGATGCATGGCCAGGGCCTTCGTCAGATACCGCCGCAGGTGCGGTGCACCGTCCAGATGCCGGTAGGCGGCATGTTCCAACCCGCTACGAGACAACCCGAGCCGGCCCCGGACCGCTTCCGGCCCAGCCGCCGCCCGCTCACGGCCAGCAGCCCAGAAGGCGTCAACCCGGGCCCGGGCGTCACGCTGCACCGCACGCCGGACCGCGAACGCAGCCCCGAACACCCGCTCCAACACCAGCCGCACCCGCGGCTCACGCACATCCAACGGCAGACGCAACACCGACACCGGACCCTCATGCTGCCACGGCACCGCCCGGTTCGGCCCCCGACGCCGCGGCCCTGCCCCCGCCACACATCGACACTACCCAACGTGCCGCTCAGCCGGACACCCACGACGACACCTACTGCGGAGGGACAGCAGCTTTGATGACACAGACTTTGATACGCCCCATAGCTGGTCGTCAGCCTGGGAGTTCCCCGGTGCCCCGGATGGGGCGGGCGTCCGGGTGCATCAACGCGGGGCGGGCAGGTCGGCGCACAGGCGGGTCGGGAACGCCGGCTCGACCGAGGCCACCTGCCCGCAGCCGGGGCCCGTGGTGACCGAGACCGTCGTCCAGCCGTGGCCTTCGGCGAAGCGCATGAAGTACCGCCGGATCGTCGTGGTCGCCGAGCACCCCGGCCGGCCGCCGGCGCCGCACGCCATCGGGTCGTCCGGGACGGTCATCACCAGCCAGGTGCCGTCGCACGCCTCGACGCTGCCCTGCGAGTGCCGCGACACGTCGAGCCCCCGCACGACGGCCCGCACCCAGTTGCCGTCGCAGTGGTCGGCGGGCGGATTGCACCCGAGCTCCTTGTTGCATTTGCGGTACTGCGCCCCCGCCGGCGCCCACGCCTCCTCGTTGAGCACGAGGACCCGTTCGCCGAGCGGCTCGGGCGCGGTGAGCGTGGCGACCCCGGGCGCCCTGGACGGGCACCCGCCCCGGGCGACCTCCTGCACCACGTTGGCGTAGACGTGCCCGTTCTCCTCGGTGTACCGGTCGATCTTCGGCTCGTGCGAGCAGCCCTCCCGGCCCGTCCTGGCCTCGAGGTCGACGAGGGCGGTGCGCGCGTCCGGCCCGGGCCGCACGCCGGTGACGGTGGCGGCGAAGGTGGACCACTCCGGGGCAGGGTCCACGGATGGGCCGCCGGGACCGCCGGGGCCGGTGACCGGCTTGGCACAGCCGGCGACGAGGAGCAGGACGGCGGCGATGATCGGGGCGCGTCGCATGCCGGACAGTCTGCCGGGACACGCCGGGCCGGGCATGGGTGTCGATACTCAATGCGCGACTGAGTACCGTTGGCCGGGTGTACAGGGAACTCGGCGAGGCGGCCTGGGCGTGGGTGCTCGGCCACGTGCGCGACGACGACGGCCCGTGGCTGCCCGAGGTCCCGCCGGCGGATGCGCCGGCCGGCGACCGCGACTCGCTGTACGCCGGGATCGCCGGCCTCGCCCCGGTGCTCGCCGAGATCGCCCTGACCCGCCCCTGGACCGCCGCCGAGTCGGACCTCGCCGGCGGGATCGTGGCGCGGCTGACCCGGCAGGCCGCGACACGCGACGAGCCGTCCCTCTACGACGGGCTGGCCGGCGACGTCACCGCCCTGCGGCTGCTCGCGCCGGGGACCGAGCGGGTGGCGCTGGACCGCCTGGCCGAGCTGCGCCGGTCGGGCGGCTGGGACAGCACGCTCGGGGTCGGGCCGGACGGGCCGCTGACCGACGTGGTGATGGGCACCGCCGGGATTGTCATGGCCGCGGTGTGGGCCGGCGACCGGGGGCTGGCCGAGCACGGCGGGGAGGCGCTGCTGGCCGCGGCCGAGGGGACCGACGCGGGCCTGAACTGGCGGATGTGGCCGGGGCACGCGTCCAGCACGCCGAACTTCTCGCACGGCACGGCCGGGGTCGCGGCCGCCCTCGCGGTGGCCGGGGCGCTGCTCGGCCGCGACGACTTCACGGCCGCGGCTGGGCGCGGGGCCGACCACCTGGCCGCGATCGCGTCGCGCTCCGGCGGCGGGTTCGTGGTGGAGCACACCATCCCGGAGTCGACGCGGGACGTGGAGCCGGTGACGTACAACTGGTGCCATGGCCCCGCGGGCACGTCCCAGCTCTTCGCCGCCCTGGGCCGGGACGACCTGCGCCGCCGCTGCCTGCACGCCGTGCTGACATCGGGCGTGCCGCAGCGGCTGCGGCCCGGGTTCTGGGACAACGACGGGCGCTGCTGCGGTACCGCCGGCGTGGGCGACATCCTCCTCGACGCGGCGCAGGACGCCGCGGACGGCACCGCGGCGGCGGCCTGGGCCGGGGCGCGGCGGATGGGCGACGCGCTCGCCGAGCGGGCGATCCGGGACGGCGACGGGGTCTACTGGCGCTTCGTCGAGCACCGGGCGGACCCGCCGCTGCTGCCGCCGCGCACGACGTGGATGCAGGGTGCGGCCGGGATCGCCGCGTTCCTGCTGCGCCTGGACCGGGTCGGCCGGGAGGGCCTGGCCGCGCCGGTGGTCGACCGGCCGGACCAGTTCTGGACCGTGCCCGAGGGCCTGCGGGGCACAATCGTGCCATGACCTTGCCGACATCTACTCATGTCGATCACACCGGTATCGATCGTTTGCTCGCCGAGGCCCGGGCCGGAGTCCGGCGGTACACGCCGCTGGAGGCGCAGGCGGCCCGGCGCGGGGGCGCGCTGCTCGTCGACACCCGCACGGAGACGCAGCGGGCCGAGACCGGCGAGCTGCCGGGCGCGCTCGTCATCGACCGGACCGTGCTCGAGTGGCGGCTCGACCCGGCCAGCGACGCACGGATCCCGGAGGCGACCGGCTACGACGTCGAGGTGATCGTGGTGTGCCGGCAGGGGTACAGCTCCAGCCTCGCCGCGCAGAGCCTGCGCCGGGTCGGCCTGCACCGGGCGACCGACCTGGCCGGGGGCGTGGAGGCGTGGCTGGCGGCCGGGCTGCCGCTGCACCGAGGGCCGGCCGACGTGCGCCGCTGAGAGCGCTACCAGCGGTTGCGGGCCCCCACTGCGCCCAGGGCCGGCCGACGTGCGCCGCTGAGCCCGCTACCAGCGGTTGCGGGCCTCCTCGGCCCAGCCGGTGAGCCCGTCGAGGCTGACCCGCTCCCCGTCGTCGGTCTCGGCCCAGCCGGTGAAGTGGCCGAAGCATTGGTGGGTCTCGCTGGCGATGACGCCGAGGTTGGTCCGGGCGACCCGCTCGTGGAAGGGGTGGAACTCGGCCGCGACGCGCTCGCCCGCGATCCGCCACGGGCGCAGCCAGTCGCCGCGGTCGTAGGTCCAGCGCAGCTCGGCGCCGATCTTGTGCAGCCGGCCGTCCACGAACACCGCGTTCTCGGTCGCCCCGGTGCCGTCGGTCCACTTCCCGCCGAGCTGGATGGCCCGGCCCGGGGCGCTGCCGGCCGCCCAGTTCCAGGTCACGGCATACGGCCACTTGCCACGGCCGTGGTCGAGCACGGCGAAGGCGTCCTCGCCGACGGCGAACTCGGCGCCCCGGACGGTGAGCGTGCCGCGCACGGGGCGGCCGACGTCCTTCACGGTGTACTGGAACCGCCGCGCCGACCACGGCACCACCACGCCGAGCGACTCGTGGCCGGGCGGCAGCGGCACCTCGAGGTCCACGACCACGCCCGGGGCCGTCGCGCGGATCCGGCTGGCCTCGGGGCCCTGGTCGACGGCGATCTGCAGCCCGTTGCCGGCGGCCCGCACGGCGCCCGCCCCGCTGACCGGCGGCAGGCACACCCCGTGGGCGAACGGCACGACCGCGTCCCGGTTGAGCTCGGCGCCGGTGGCCCGCTCCAGGACGTACACGCCGTGCACCCCGGCGTAGTCCAGCGACGACGCGACGAGCCCGACGATGTGGGACGGGGTGACGATGCCCCAGTACTCCCACCGCTTGGCCCGCCCCCAGCCACGCAGGCCGGCCCGGTGCAGCGGCCGGCGGCTCCACCCCACGGCGTCGGGGTTGAGCCGCCCGTCGGCCCGGCACAGCTCGACCGGCTCGGTGATCTCCCGCTCGTGCGTCACAGCCGTCCAGTGAAGCACCAGCGCCGGGCGGCGGTGCGGGGTGGTCACGTCCAGTTGGGTGTTGCCGTTGCCGCCCACAGGCATGGGCGCCCGGGATCAGCGATAGCTGAGGTCGAGCGTGTCGTGGCGGCCGGGCCAGTCGAGGCGCAGCCGCCAGCACCCGGCCCGCGGCAGGTCGAGGATCGACGGCCCGGGCCCACCGGTCACGGTGCGCCGCGCCGTCTCGCCGGTGCCGTCGAGGGTGGCGTCGATGACGAGGTCGCCGGGGGTGGACTCCGCCTTGGCCACCCACAGCACCTTGTTCGACCTGCCGTCGGCGCGGTCGGCGGTGAGCGGCTGACCGAAGAGCACGGCGACGATCTCCCCGCGGTCGCCGAGCACGTGCGGCGCGGCCGAGGAGCCGGTGAACCCGCCGCGCGCCCACTCGGGCAGCTCCCCATTGTCGACGGGCGACCCGCAGCCGCTGCGGGCCGGGGCCGGGGCGGGGGTCGCCGCCTGGGTGCAGCCCGCCAGCGCGAGCACCGGGACCAGGACGATAGGCAGAAGTCTCACGCCAGGTGCGAGCCGCGGACGCGACCCCCGGTTCCCGCCAGCTCCTCCTAGCTGGACTCCTCCCGGCTCGGCACCTCCGGGCTCTGCCCCCTCCGGGTTCAGCTCCTCCGGATGCGGACGACGACCTCGGCGTCGGTGACCTTCTGCACGGAGATGTCGAAGCCCTGCGCCTGGGTGGAGCCGTCGACGGGGACGCTGACGGTGGTGCCGCCGACGTCGAGCTTGACCGTGCCGTTGTCGACGCCGACGAGCTCGACCTTCAGGCCGAGCACGGACGCCTCGGCCTGCACGCCGCGGTCCAAGGTCACGGTGCAGGCGTCGGTGGTGCAGTCGACGTTGTCGGAACTGCAGGCGGTGAGGCCGCCCAGGGCCAGGACGAGGGCCACGGCGACGGTCGCGATCTTCATGCGCCCCGAGTTTAACCGTGACGCGCAACTGTACGGTCCCGCGATCAGCCGGGCGCTGGCCTGCCCGGCGACCGGGGCCCACCTCTTCGAGAACGGCGATCAGTACCCGACCCGGCCGGAGCCGGTAATGAACACCGCCTCGGCCAGCGGGGGCGCGGTGGCGTCGCACCGGCCCGCCGGGAAGTCCTCGAGGATCGTGATGGTGAGGTCGAAGGTGCCGGTGATGCCGCGGTACGCGCCCGTGCCCGACCCAGCCACGACGGGCACGGCCGCGGACTCCTCCACCTTCGCGGAGCACGTCGCGTTGGAGGCGAGATGCCCGAACGCGGTCACCACCTTCCCGTCCAGGGCGGCCGTGTCGAGCTGGAACGACCCCTGCTTCAGCGTCAGCCTCAGCTGCCCGCGGTGCTCGGGGTCCGTCTTGCCGTCGGCGCCGACGGTGAGCCCGGTCCCATAGTCGCCGATGCCACCGGTGAGAACGACCGTGGACGCGGCGCCGTCATCGGCGGCGTAACCGGCGAAGTACACCGGGTTGGCCGGCGCATCGACGGAGGCGGACGCGGGCGCCGGCTGCGCCGCGCGGCCCGCATCCCACCCGCAGCCACCCACCATCGCGAGCATGGCCAGCGCAATGACCGCGACCGCCGCCGGTCGCCTGTTCGCAGCCATGATCCAGACCTCCAGTGCCGTTCCCGCCGGGGCGCCAGGCGCCGAAACAGTGTCACCGGGCCCGGCCCCCGCGGGCATCAGGGAACACCCCTGACCCTCGCCACGTTCGACGTCAGGGACTTCCCCGATTCCCATTCATCGGCACGAATTACCGTAACGAGGACAGCGGCCTGAAAAGCCCTCGTTCCACTCATCGGCACCATGGCCGAGGACTACGACCAGGAACGCTATTCAAAAGGCTTATCCTCAGATCCGTTAGATCTCCGGATTGGTGACGGCGTGTAGCACCTCGGGGAACTCGGACAAGCGGGACGCCGGGGTCGTCGGTCAGCATGGTGGTGGTGCGGAAGGATGGCGGCGACTCTCTCCGGCTTCATCTGGTTGTGGCGGGCGGATGGCCGGCCTGGGTTTGTACTGTGAACAGGTCGCCGGGCTGACACCCGAGCGCTTCGCACAGCGCTGTGAGTGTGCTGAAGCGGATCGCTCGTGCGCGGCCGTTCTTGAGGATGGACAGGTTCGCCAGTGTCAGGCCGATGCGGTTGGCGAGTTCCGTCAGTGTCATATCGCGCTCGACAAGCAGTCGGTCCAGGTGGACCTCAACACGGTGGTCGTCTTCGGGCGGCATCAGATCACTGCGTCCAGTTCAGCGCGCAGTGTGCGGCCCCGGTTGACGACCTCAGCGAAGGCCATGAACCCAACGCCGACAAGGATCCACAGTCCGATCCGTGTCAGGTCGATGTCAACATGGGATTGCGCTTGCCAGTTGTACGGAATCTGGTCTTCTGGGATCGATGCGGTGAGCTGGGCTCGGACGAAGAATTCGGCCAACTGCGCGGCGACGCCACCGATCAGCCCGACGCCCGCAAGCAGACGTAGCCGGCGGATGACCGCGGTGTCGAACGGACCTCCCCGGCGGGCGCGGTGAACCACCGTGAGCAGCAGTGCCAGCAGTGTCACGATCACAGCGAAGGTGGGAAACGACACGAGCGCATGAGCGACGAGCTGCCAGCCGGTCGGTCCAGGCACCACTACCTGCACCGTTACGCCGCCGATCTCGGTTGCCAGACCTGGCGCGGTGGCGACCGGCATCGCAAATTCGATGGATCTGGTCGTGGCCAACGCGACTGCGTTGACGACGCCGATCGCCGCCATGGCAACGAGCCCACCGACGATGGCCAGCTGCAGCGCACCGAGCCAGGTCGGTCTCCGCAGCACTCTCATGATCCGCATCAAGCCTCCAACTTATCGATTATCGGTATATTGATAGTCGATAAGCTATGAGGGTTTTGTCAAGTCCCCGGTACGCAACCGCCCTGTGATAGATCACTTCGACTATGCCGAGCAGCGCGCCGGCGCGGTCCCAGGCCGCACCGCGAAGCGCCCGCTACGGCAACGCGGTGCTGGCCGTCCACGGCAGCACCGCGTTGCCGCCCGGCGCGGAGCCGGGGATCAGAAGCCGATGGGTTCGCGCAGGAGCAGGACGGTGGCGCGGCCCGGGCGGAGTTCGGCGTTCATGATGAGCAGGCGGTTGATGGCGCTCGGGACGCCGTAGGCGAGCTTGGAGCGCTCCGATTCCAGCGGCAGGCAGTGCTCCTCCACGCGGCGCAGGGCCGTGGGCAGGTCGGGGACGATCTTCTGGGCGCCGACGATCCAGATGGCCCGGCCGGCGCCCCCGGCGTAGGCCGGGAGCTGGCTGCCGCTGGCCGACGCGACGACCACGCTGCCGGTCTCGGTGACGGCGTGGACGCTGCCGAGGACGACGTCGGGGGCGCTCGTCAAGCGGCGGATGTCGTCCGACTGGGTGGCGCGGTCCATGGCCAGGGCCCTGACGCGGACCGGGTCGTAGCGGTCGCCGGCGCTGATGTCGGACTCGATGCCGGACAGGCGCAGGGTCTCGCTGGCTCCGGTGAACACGCTCGCGCCCGGCGGGATCAGCTCCAGGACGCGGGCCCGCGCGGCGGCGGCGTCGGGGAGGATCTCGGCGGCAAAACCATGACGGATCAGGGCGGTGGCGGCGCGGTCGAGGCGCTCGGCGGTCGCGGCGTCCGCGAACAGTGACAACGTCATGCCGTACCGACGGCGGGGCTTCGGAAAATGTCAGGCGTTGCCCTTCGCCAGGGCGATCAGGCGGTCCAGGACGGCGCCGGAGCTCACGCGCAGGCCGTCGTGCTCGTGCTCGCTGGTGACCCGGACGCGGGTGCCGCGGATGGCGGCGGCGGTCGGCAGGGAGCCCTGGGCGTAGATGGACTCGTGCAGCACGGCGTAGAGCGCGAACATGGCCTCGGCCACGCGGGGAATGGGGTTGACTCTCCCACTGTGGGAGACCCGATGGTTGGCGACGTGCCCGACGATGACACCGTCTTGTTGAGTATCGGTGAGCTGGCGGAGCGGTCAGGTTTGTCCGTGAAGCTGATCCGTCACTGGTCCGACATCGGCGTCGTACCACCGACCGGTCGCAGCGCGGCCGGTTACCGGCGATATGACGCACGAGCGGTGGCCCGCCTCGAACTTGCCCGGACCCTACGCGATCTTGGGCTGGGCATGGCGGCGATCCGTGATGTCCTCGACGGCGGGCACAGCGTTGCCGACGTGGCCGCACTGCACGCGGACGCGTTGGAGGTGCAGATACGCACGCTGCGGGTGCAATGTGCGGTGCTGCGTTCGGTCGCCAACCGCAATTCCACAACCAAGGAGCTCGCTGTCATGACGAAGCTGGCGCGGCAGTCCGCCGCGCAGCGCAACGCGATCATTCACCAGTTCATCGCCGACGTGCTGGGTGACCTGGACGCCTCGGGGTACCGGGAGGGCCTGCTGGCCGCCACCCCGAACCTGCCCGACGAGCCCACCAACGAGCAGGTCGACGCCTGGATCGAACTGGCCGACATGCTCGACGATCCGCAGTTGCGCACCGCGATGCGCAGAATGGGCGAGTACGCCGCGCGGCACGCCCCCGGCCTGCACAACGAACACGACGTGCAGGCGGTCCAGCAGGTGACCGACTTCTGGGTGCAGCGGGTCACCGAGGCGATCGACGCCGGCGTTCCCGCGGACTCGCCCGCGGCCGACCCGGTCGTGGCCGATGTCGTCGGCGCCTGGCTCCCCATGCAGGACGGCGGCGACCCGCGACCGGGCGGCGACGGCGAGGACGCGCGCAGCCGGCTGCTCGAGCAGCTGGAGATCGCCGCCGACCCGCGCGCCGAACGGTACTGGCAGCTCCTGTGCATCATCAACGGCTGGCCCGTGCGACCGAGCCTGGCCGCGGCGGGGCAGTGGCTGATGACCGCGCTGCGCGCCAACCCCGCACCGGGCGCCCGCGCCGCGGACATCTCCGCCACCATCGAGGGCGCCGCCGTGTCCGATCCGGAGGAGATGCTCCGCGCGTACGCCCGGGTCCTGGCCGAGGTGGACACGATCGTGGCCGCCGTCACCGCCGAACGCTTCGACGACCCCACGCCCTGCGCCGACTGGAGCGTGCGCACCCTGCTCAACCACCTGGTCTACGAGAATCTGATGTGGACCAGCCTGGCCGAGGGCAACCCGCGGACCGACTTCACCGCCGACCACCTCGGCGACGACCACGTGGCCGCCTTCCGCGCCTCGGCCCAAGCCGCCCTGACCGCCTTCGGCAGGCCCGGCATGCTGGTGCAGCAGTACGGACCGGCCCCGGGGTGGCGGCTCGTCGAGCAGGTCGTCATCGAGATGCTCGTGCACGGTTGGGACCTGGCCAAAGCGACCGGTTGGCCCACGGACCTCGTCCCCGGCGTCGCCGCGAGCACCCTCGCCGCGGTCCAGGAGATCTACGGGGCGCTGCCGCGAACGCCTGGCGGCTCGTTCGCTCCTGCCCAGCCGGTCCCCGACGAGGCGAGCGCCGCCGACCACCTGGCCGCGTACCTGGGCCGGAACGTCGGCTGGACTCCCCCGGCCGATGCCGCGCCGACCGGGACTTCAGGGCCGGCATCCAGCGGTTGATCCATTCCGGCGCCGTCCGCCTGCAGGGCCCGCCGCACCTGCAGGCGGACGGCTTGTGCGGCCGCCTGCAGTCAAGGTCCCGCACCAGCCCGCAGACCTCGAACAGCAGCTCGACCGGATCGGCTGGCGCATCAAGGTCCATCCGACTTCCGGGCCGTGCTATTGGGGCAGCGGAAGTCGCCGGTAGCCGGCGCGAGTGGCGAAAGCGGACAACGGCCACGCGGGCGGACGGCCAAAAAATAGAGGCAAGGGAAATATCACCCCTCGCCACTCTTAACGTATAGCAGACTGGTGGGCTTGCCGCAAGACCCGGGTCGTACCGCAGAATCGTCGGCCGGACGAGGAACGGACCAAGGCATGGCGGCCAGCGTGGTGCAGTACAGCGCGGCCGTCCCGGAGGTGGCGCGGTGAGCGAGCAGCACGTGTTGGGTCTTCACGAGGTCGACGAGACGCAGGTCGCGATCGTCGGCGGCAAGGGCGCGCACCTGGGGGCGCTGTCGCGGATCGAGGGCATCCGCGTGCCGGCCGGCTTCTGCGTGACGACGGACGCCTTCCGCCGGATCGTGGCGCAGGCGCCCGCGATCGGCGACCGGCTCGATCGGCTGTCCCGCCTGGGCCCGGACGACCGGGCGGCGATCCGCACGCTCAGCGCGGAGATCCGCCGGGCCATCGAAGGGATCGCCGTCCCGGGCGATCTCGCGGCGGCGATCACCCACGCTCTCGCCCGGCTCGGCGAACAGGCCGCCTACGCCGTGCGATCCAGCGCGACGGCGGAGGACCTGCCGACGGCCTCCTTCGCCGGCCAGCAGGACACGTACCTGAACGTGGTGGGGCCGGCGGCGATCCTCCAGCACGTCAGCCGGTGCTGGGCCTCGCTGTTCACCGAGCGGGCCGTGACCTACCGCCAGCGCAACGGCATCGACCACCGCACGGTCCACATGGCCGTGATCGTGCAGCGGATGGTCTTCCCGCAGGCGGCCGGCGTCCTGTTCACCGCCGATCCCGTCACGTCCAACCGGAAGGTCGTCTCCGTGGAGGCCGGCTTCGGCCTCGGCGAGGCCCTGGTCTCCGGCCTGGTGAACCCGGACGTCTTCAAGGTGCGCGACGGCGAGGTCGTCGCCAAGCGGCGTGCGGTGCAGGGCGGGACGCGGGAGGAGGCGATCGACCCGCAGCGGCAGGAGCGGCCGGCGCTGACGGATGCGCAGGTCGTGCGGCTCGCGCAGCTCGGCCGGCGGATCGAGGCGCACTTCGGCCGCCCCCAGGACATCGAATGGTGCCTGGTCGACGACGGGTTCTGGATCGTGCAGAGCCGGCCGATCACCACGCTGTTCCCCATCCCCGAGTCCGGCGACCGGGAGCACCACGTCTATCTCTCCGTCGGCCATCAGCAGATGATGACCGACCCGATGAAGCCCCTGGGGCTCTCCTTCTGGCAGATGACGACCCCCGCGCCCATGGCCGAGGCCGGCGGCCGCCTGTTCGTCGACATCACCCGAAGGCTGGCCTCGCCGGCGAGCCGCGCCGGCCTGCTGGAGCTCATGGGGCGATCCGATCCGCTGACCGGGGACGCGGTGCGGACCATCCTCGAGCGCGACGGCTTCATCCGGGCGCTGCCTGACGAGGATCCCCCCGGGCCCCCGGCCGGTGGCGCACCGGCCCCGATCGAGACCGATCCGGCCGTCGTCACCGAGCTGATCGGGCGCAGCGAGGCATCCGTCGCCGCCGCGCGACGCGACATCCGGACGAGGTCCGGGGAGGCGCTGCTCGACTTCATCCGGGCGGACATCCAGGAGCTGAGGCGGATCTTGTTCGATCCGCGCAGCCATCAGGTGTTCATGTCGGCGATGGAGGGCACGTGGTGGCTCAACGAGCGGCTGGAGGCGTGGCTGGGCGAGCAGCACGCGGCGGACACGCTCACGCAGTCCGTGCCCCACAACGTCACGTCGGAGATGGGGCTGGCGCTGCTCGACGTCGCTGACGTGATCCGCCCGCATCCGGACGTGGTGGCGTTGCTGCAGCACGTCGAGGACGACGGTTTCCTCGACGAGCTGCCCGGGCTCGAAGGCGGGCGGCAAGCGCGGGACGCCATCGAGTCCTGGCTCGACACGTACGGCATGCGCTGCGTCGGCGAGATCGACATCACGCGGCCGCGTTGGCGCGAACGCCCCTCCACGCTCGTGCCCATGATCCTCGGCAACGTCAGGAACTTCGAGCCGGGCGAGAGCCGGCGGCGCTTCGAGCACGGCCGGCAGGAGGCCTGGAAGCAGGAGCAGGAGCTGCTGGAGCGCCTGCGGGTCCTGCCCGACGGGGAGCGCAAGGCCGAGGAGACGAAGCGGGTGATCGACCGGGTCCGGACCTTCATCGGCTACCGGGAGTATCCGAAGTACGGCATGGTCAGCCGCTACTTCGTCTACAAGCAGGCCTTGCTGGAAGAAGCCGGGCGCCTCGTGCAGGCCCGCGTTCTTCGTGAGCGGGAGGACATCTTCTACCTCACGTTCCAGGAGCTCCACGAGGTCGTGCGCACGAACCGCGTGGACGAGCGGCTCATCGGCCGGCGCAAGGACGAGTTCAGGTCGTATCGAGCGCTCACGCCGCCCCGGGTGCTCACGTCGGAGGGCGAGGCCATCACCGGAGCGTACCGGCGCGACGACATGCCGGTCGGCGCGCTGCTCGGCCTGCCGGTCTCCGCCGGGACCGTCGAGGGGCGCGCCCGGGTCATCCTGGACATGGCCCGGGCCGATCTCGAACCGGGCGACATCCTCGTCACGGCCCACACGGACCCCAGCTGGACGCCCCTCTTCGTCACCGTCGCGGGCCTGGTGACGGAGGTCGGAGGACTGATGACGCACGGCGCGGTGATCGCACGGGAGTACGGCCTGCCGGCCGTCGTCGGCGTGGTGGACGCCACCCGGCTCATCCCCGATGGCCAGCGCATCCGCGTGCACGGAACCGACGGGTACATCGAGCTGCTGCCGTGACCGATCCACCGGGACGGTCATCGGCGCAGGGCGTCCTCCTGCAGGTGCTCGACGGCGTTGAACCGCTCGGGGCGCAGGACCCCTCCCTCGAGGCGCCAGCTGCTGATCGAGCCGTTGGCCATCGCGGTGGTGCCGGCCAGGCCGAGCAGCTCCTCCTCGCCGAGGTCTTCCACGAGGTACCGCAGCAGCAGCGCCAACACCTCGTGCGCCACGAGCAGGACCCGCCCGCCCGGATGGTCCTCGCGCAGGTCCCGCCGCAGGCTGCGCAGCCGCAGCAGCACGTCGGCCCACGACTCCCCGCCCGGCGGCCGGTAGTACAGCTTGCCGAGGTGCCGCCGCCGCTGCGCCTCGCCGGGCAGCCGGGCCTCCACACCGGCCCGGGTGAGCCGGTCGAGCACGCCGAGCTCCCGGTCGCGCAGCCGCTCGTCGACGCGGGCCGGGACGGCCAGCCCTTCGAGCGCGAGCTCGGCGGTCTGCCGCGCCCGCAGGTACGGCGAGACCACCACCGCCTCGGGCCGCCGCGTCTGCGGCAGCCCCGCGAGCCACTTCCCCACCGACCGTGCCTGTTCCCGCCCGAGGTCGGTCAGCGGGACGTCGGCGTCGCGCTCCGCGATGTCGATCGCCTCGGCCCCGGCCAGCTCGGCCTGATCGGCCCGGACGTTGCTGGTGCTCTGGCCGTGCCGGACGACCCCCAGCCACCCCAATTCCGCCATGCCGCCGGGTTACCCATGGCCCGGGGGTTTACCTGCGCGACGGCCGGTGACGGGCGGGTCACTCGCTGAGGCGGCGGCGCAGGAACTGCAGGGCGTGGGTCAGCAGGCGGGACACGTGCATCTGTGACATGCCGACCCGCTCGGCGATCTCGGTCTGGGTGAGGTTGCCGTAGAAGCGCAGGGCCAGGATGCGCTGCTCGCGCTCGGGCAGGCGCTCGACCAGCACGCGCAGCGCCTCGCGGAACTCCACCATGCCGAAGTCGGCCGGCTCGCCGCCGATGGTGTCGGCGATCGTCGTCGAGTCGTCGGCGGTGCGCGTCGGGGTGTCCAGGGACACCGGGCGGTACGCGTGGCCGGCCCCCAGCACCTCGATGACCTCCTCCTCGGGCGCGTCGAGGTGCTGGGCGAGGTCGGTGACGGTCGGCGAGCGGCCGAGCCGCTGGGTGAGGTCGTCGCGGGCCTGGTTGACCCGCAGCCGCAGCTCCTGCAGGCGGCGGGGCAGCCGCACGCCCCAGGTGCGGTCGCGGAAGTGCCGCTTGATCTCCCCGGCGATGGTCGGGGTGGCGTAGGCGCCGAACTCGATGCCGCGGTCGGGGTCGAAGCCGTCGACGGCCTTGATCAGCCCGAGCGCGGCCACCTGGGTGAGGTCGGCGAGCGGCTCGCCGGCCCCGCCGTAGCGGCGGGCCAGCGCTTCGGCGGTCGGCAGGCAGGTCTCGATCACCGACTCGCGGATCCGGCAGCGCCCCGGGTCGCCGGGCGCCAGGCGGTGCAGCCGGGCGAGCTGCTCGGTCGCCTCCGGGGGCCAGTGGCCGTGCCCGAGGTGCAGCCCGTCGAGGTCCACCGGCCGGCGCTGGCGCTGCGACGGCGGCCAGTCCAGCTCGTCGTAGGCGCCCAGCTGCTTGGCCACCCCGGCGAGCTCGACGGCGCTGAGCACCGTGCCGCGGGTCCCGGCGAGGTGGATCGTGGCGTCCAGCTGGCCGGCGCGGTGGTGGAGGTACAGCATCACCTTGATCGCGGAGGCGTCGATCAGCCGCAGGTCGGACACCTCGACCGCGATGTCGCGGGCCCCGGCGTCGAAGCGTTCGAAGACGACCTGGCGCAGGTACGGCACGGACGCGTAGTCGAGCGTTCCGGTCAGCTCCAGCAGGCTCTCGTCCCGCCGGGTCGACAGGCTCACGCCCAGGTCCACGGTCACCCGAATCGCCTACCCACCGCCGCCTGGGGCAAACGGTTCAGCGGGCGGCGGCCCGCAGCAGCTCGGCCAGGTCGAGCAGGCCCTCACCGGTCCAGACGACGGAAAACAGCGCCAGCCCCACGGGCACCGCGGCCAGCAACGGCGGGACGGCGGCCGGCGGGGGCTCGAGCAGGCGGCTCACCCGGCGCGGCACCACGCCGCCGGGGGCCGCGGCGGGGAGCGCGGCCCGGTGGGGGGGGGCGACGGCGGTGAGGCCGTCGGCGTCGCGGACGTCGGCCCGCCGCGCGTTCTCGCCGTCGCGGGCATACTCGAGCACGCCCGTGTT